>NZ_BCPP01000190.1:0-8726 GCF_016586125.1 Burkholderia sp. E168m23 | reverse complement strand
GGCACGATGCCGCTGGACATGCCTGAGTCGGTGCTGGTCCGCTTCAAGGGCAAGATGCAGCCGGGCGTCACGCTGCGTGACCTCGTCAACGCGATTCCGCTGTACGCGATCAAGCAAGGCATGCTGACGGTCGCCAAGCAAGGCAAGAAGAACATCTTCTCCGGCCGCATCCTCGAAATCGAAGGCCTGCCGGACCTGAAGGTCGAGCAAGCGTTCGAGCTGTCGGATGCGTCCGCCGAGCGTTCGGCTGCCGGTTGCACGGTGCACCTGAACAAGGAACCGATCATCGAGTACCTGAACAGCAACGTCACGCTGCTCAAGTGGATGATCGCGCAGGGCTACCAGGACCCGCGCAGCCTGCAACGCCGCATCGCGGCGATGGAACAGTGGCTGGCCGACCCGCAACTGCTGTCGCCGGATGCCGACGCCGAATACGCGGCCGTCATCGAGATCGACCTCGCCGACATCCACGAGCCGATCGTCGCCTGCCCGAACGACCCGGACGACGTGAAGACGCTGTCCGACGTCGCCGGTGCGAAGATCGACGAAGTGTTCATCGGCTCGTGCATGACCAACATCGGTCACTTCCGTGCCGCGTCGAAGCTGCTCGAAGGCAAGCGCGACATTCCGGTCAAGCTGTGGGTCGCGCCGCCGACCAAGATGGACCAGAAGCAACTGACGGAAGAAGGCCACTACGGCGTGTTCGGCACGGCCGGCGCACGGACCGAAATGCCGGGCTGCTCGCTGTGCATGGGCAACCAGGCACAGGTGCGCGAAGGCGCGACGGTCATGTCGACGTCGACCCGCAACTTCCCGAACCGTCTCGGCAAGAACACGAACGTGTACCTCGGCTCCGCTGAACTGGCGGCGATCTGCTCGCGTCTGGGCAAGATCCCGACCAAGGAAGAGTACATGGCCGACATGGGCGTGCTCACCGCGAACGGCGACAAGATCTACCAGTACATGAACTTCGACCAGATCGAAGACTTCAAGGAAGTGGCCGATACCGTGCAGGTATAAGTACGCAGTCGGGCTGCGGCGGGTGGTCGACGTCGCAGCGCACCGAAAGGCGCCGCGGGCCGAATGGCCGCGGCGCTTTTTTATGCGGGATGGAAACGACGGCGCGACCGCCGCTGCACGACACGCATGCGGCGTCGCCGCCCGGCTCACGAAGGATCGCGCCGGATCACCAGTTCGTTGAAGCCGGTGCCCGCATCGGGCTCGCGCGAGAAACGATGCGCGGACAGCAGCGCAAGCAGGATCTCGGCCGTCGTGCGCACCACGCAGCCGCGCGCGACATGGCCGCCCGTCACGCGGCCGTCCGCATCCGAGATCGACATATGCAGATGCGCGCCGTCCGGCGACACCGAGCCGGCCAGCGTCAGGATTTCGAGGTCGCCGCGCAGTTCGGTCGGCTGGTCGACGCCGGCGAAGCGCAACTGCGCGACGCTCAGGCTGCCGATCCCCTGGATCACGAAGGCCGCGTGCGCTTCGTGCCGATGTAGCGCTGCCTCGATGGCGCCGCGCAGATCGTCGCCGGGGGAAAGACGCAGAGGATGGGCTTGCATGGTCGAGAACCTGTTGGTCGATCGTGGGGTCGACCAAGCGTACGTTCGCCCGGGGAATCCGGCAAGTCGGCCCGCTTACATGCCGCGATCGCTCGCCAGCAACCCGTACAGCGCGCTGTCCGACACTTCGTCGCCGACGATCCAGCGTTCGCGCAGCAGCCCTTCCCGCACGAAGCCGAGCCGCTCGAGCAGCCCCGCCGACGCAGCGTTGCGCGGATCGATATCGGCCTCGAGCCGGTTCAGCCGCAGCGTGCCGAAGGCATGGTCGATCAACGCCGACGCCGCTTCGCGCATGTATCCGCCGCGCCAGAACGCGCGCCGCAGGCTGAAGCCGATCTCGGCGCGCCGGCACTGCTCGTTCGCGTGGAACAGCACGCATTCGCCGAGCGCTTCGCCGGTTTCCCGCAGTTCCAGCACGCAGGTCAGGCTCTCCCCGCTCGCGGACGTCTGCACGTTGCGCGCGACGCGCGCCTCGGCTTGCTCGATCTGCGTCATCGGCGAGAACGAGAAGTAGCGCATCGCTTCCGCATCGGACCAGATCTCGAAGAAGGCCGGCGCGTCGGCGTCGCGAAGCGGCCGCAGGACAAGGCGGGAGGTAGTCAGCGTGACGGGTTCGAACAGGGGCATGGCTTTCGTCTGACGAAATCGGGACCGTGAATTAGAACACGCGAGCCGCGCGCCAACAATCGCGCGTACGCTCGGCGCCGCACACCACTGCGGGAGCGCCGCGAAACAAAAAGGCCCGGGGAACATCGCCCGAGCCTTTCGGTTCACGCCATCCGCCGCTGCGGAATACGCTTACGCTTCGAGCGCTTCCAGCACCTTCCCCTTCGTCTCGATTCCGACGAAATGCACGGTCACCGCCGCGATCAGCGGCACGACGCCGATCAGGTAGAACGCCGGCGCGAGGTTCCCGCCGATGATCGCGTGCGGCACGATCATCGGCGCGGCGAACGACGCGATCTTCAGCCACGCGCTGCCGAGCCCGCAGCCCGACGCGCGAATGCTCGTCGGATACTGTTCCGGCGTATAGACGTACGCGGTAATGAAGCCCGACGCCATCAGCCCGAGCGACAGCGAGCAGAACACCGCGACCACGTACACCGACGACGCGTGATAGATACCCGCGAGCGCCAGCGACAGCGCGCACAGCACGAACGACCACACGATCACCGGCTTGCGGCCGAGCTTGTCGACCAGCAGCGCGGAAGCGAGCGACCCGAGCACGCCCATCACCGAACCGATCACCGCGAGGTTCAGCGCGAGCTGCAGCGGCGCGTGATAGAAGTTCTTGTAGATCGTCGGCAGCCACGTCGACAGCCCGTACTGGATGAACCCGCAGGTCGCCCACAACGTCGCCACCGCGAGCGTGCGCTTGCGATACGCGGCGCTGAACAGGTCGCTCATCCTGCGCTTCGGATGCTGGCGCACCATCTCGTCGAACGCGGCCACCTGCGTGACCGGCGGCAGCTCGCCGCGCACCGATCCTTCGAACACGCCGACCGCACGCCCGGCTTCCGCGAGCCGCCCGCGCGACGCGAGCCAGCGCGGCGATTCCGGCACGAGGTGGATGAGCACGAGCGACAGGATCAGCGGCAGCCCGCCGACGAAGTACATGATCTCCCAGCCGAAACGCGGCACGAGCCACGCGCCGAGCGCCATCGACACGAGCAGGCCGATCGGGAACACGATCTCGTACAGCAGCACGAAGCGGCCGCGGCCATGTGCGCGCGTGATCTCGTTGATGTACGTCGCGGCGACCGGCAACTCGCCGCCGAGCCCGAGCCCCTGCAGGATTCGCAGCAGCACGAAGATCTCGAAGGTCGGCGCGAAGCCGCACGCGATGCTCGTGATGCCGATCACGGCCGAGCTCCACGCGATCGCCTTCACGCGGCCGTGCTTTTCGGCGAGCGCGGGAAACAGGAATGCGCCGATCAGCTGGCCGATCGCGCCGGACGCGATCAGCATGCCGATCTGCGTCGGCGACAGCCCCCATTTGTGAATCAGCAGCGGCAACGTCGCCGCGATCGTGATCACGTCGAAGCCGTCGAAGAACGTCGCGGTGCCGATCAGCACGCGTGCGCGGATCTGCATCGCGTTGGCCGGAAGCCGCTCGAGCCGCGCGATGATCGCGCCGGGCGTGGAGGCGGCAGCTTCCGTCGCGGCCCTGCCGGCCACGACATTGTCGAAAGTGCTCATGCGGGGGATCTCCTGGATCTCTTTCCGGGTTGGGCCGGTCAGGCAAGCGCTTGGGTCGTGTCTGCCAGGGCTTCCGTATTCACCGCCCGGCCCTGGTTCATCCACTTGCGCGCGAGCTTCAACTCACGCGCGTTGTTCACGGCGATGACACCTCTCACATGCCCGTCGCCGACAAAAAACAGCGTCGCACGACGCGCGGCGAGATCGCCGCGCACGACGAGCTGCGCATCGGCCGGCAGATCACCGAGGATCTGCAGGTTCACGTCGTACTGATCGGACCAGAACCACGGAATCTCCGCGTACGGTGCACGCACGCCGAGCACGGCCTTCGCCGCCGCGATCGCCTGGTTCTGCGCGTTGGCCCACGATTCGAGCCGCACGCGCCGCTTCAGCCAGCCGTTGTGATGGTTCGCGACGTCGCCGCACGCGAAGATCGCCGGGTCGCTGGTCGCGCCGTATTCGTCGACGACGATGCCGTCGTCGATCGCGAGCCCCGCGTCGCTCGCGAGCGATGCATTGAGCGCGAGGCCGATGCCGGCCACCGCGAAATCGGCGTCGATCGTCGTGCCGTCGGCGAGCGTCGCCCGCACCTTCGACGCGTCGTCCGGTTGCGCATCGAGCGATTCGAGTGCCACGCCAAGTCGCACGTCGACACCGTTCGAACGATGCAGGTCGAGCAGGAAGTCGGACACGATCTGCGGCACCGAGCGGCCGCACAAGCGCGGCGCGCCTTCGACCACGATTGCATCCACGCCGAGCTTGCGCGCGGTCGCCGCGACTTCGAGGCCGATCCAGCCGCCGCCGATCACGAGCACGCGCCGGCTCGCGCGCAGCTTCTCGCCAAGCGCGGCCGCTTCGTCGAGCGTACGCAGGTAATGCAGGTGCGGCGTCTTGACGAGCGCATCGGGCAAGCGGCGCGACGTGCCGCCGGTCGCGATCACGAGCCGGTCGTATTCGATCTCGCGGCCGCTTTCGGTTTTCACCACGCGGCGCGTGCGATCGATCGACGCCGCGCGTTCCGGCTGCCACGCTTCGACATTCAGCGCGTCGAATTCGTCGGGGCGCACGACGCGCACCGTTTCGATGTCCGCGTCGCCGGCCAGCACGGCCTTCGACAACGGCGGGCGCTCGTACGGCAGATGCGGCTCGTCGGCGATCATCACGAGACGGCCCGCGAAGCCTTCGGCGCGCAGCGTCTTCAGCACCCAGCCGGCCGCCTGGCCGCCGCCGATCACGACGACCGTGCCCGGCGCGGGCTGCTCCTGTGTGTTTGCTTCGCTCACGATTTGCGCTCCGTCATGAACTTGCCTTCCGGCGCCTTCGCGTTCTTCTGCCGGCGCGTGTTGCCGTCGAGGCCGCCGTCGACCGCCCATTCGGCGAACACCGTCGGGCCCGGTTCGAATTCGCGTGGCTGCCATTCGGGCGTCAGCACGTCTTCGTCCGCGTAGTACTCGATCAGCGCGCCAGCCGGATTCTGGAAGTACCAGAAGTACGCGGACGACACCGGATGACGCCCCGGGCCGAGCTGCGTTTCCCAGCCGCAGCGGTCGATGTGCATGCCGCCGCCGAACACTTCGTGGATGTCGCGCACGGTGAACGCGACGTGGTTCAGGCCGCGCTTGCCATTCGGCAGCGCGAGCAGGAACAGGTCGTGATGGCCACCGTGCGGCGCGCAGCGCATGAATGCGCCGCGGCCCGGATAACGGTCCGACGTCTCGAAGCCGAGCAGCTCGTGATAGAACGTTTCCTGTGCGTCGAGGCAGTTCGTGAAGAACACCACGTGCCCGACTTCGACCGGCTCCGCACGCGCATAGATCGGGCTCGGCTGGTCGACGCGCAGCGTCTGGCCCCACACATTCGACGGCGAGCCGGTGATGTCGAGCGCGCGCTTGCGCGTCACTTCGATACGGATCGCCATCCCGTTCGGATCGATGCAGCCGACCGCATCG
The DNA here is from genome assembly GCF_016586125.1 of Burkholderia sp. E168m23. Classification (NCBI taxonomy): domain Bacteria; kingdom Pseudomonadati; phylum Pseudomonadota; class Betaproteobacteria; order Burkholderiales; family Burkholderiaceae; genus Burkholderia; species Burkholderia sp. E168m23. The sequence continues at coordinate 3,010 of NZ_BCPP01000190.1, read as the reverse complement.
TCCTGCGCGTAATAGCCGGGCTGGCCGGCCAGCTTCGTGCGCAGTGCGTCGAGTTCGCGCGGCGTCGCGACGCCCCACGTGACTTCACGCAGCGTCGGGCCGGCCTCGAACGCGGGCGGCAACGACGGATCGTCGGCTTTCACGACCAGCACGGTACAGCCGTTCAGCGTCTCGAAACGCGCACGCGTGTCGTCGTGCGCGATTTCCTTCAAGCCCCAGTCGGCGAAAAAGCGTCGGCACGTCGCGAGGTCGTCGACACCGTACGTGATCTGCTCGATTCCCAAGATGCTCATTGCGTCATTCCCCTTCGCTCAGTTCGCCCACGGCAGCGGCGCGTCGTTCAAGCCCCAGTAGAGGCTCTTCTGCTGCATGTATTCGCGGATGCCGAGACGCCCCTTCTCGCGGCCCATCCCGCTCTCCTTCCAGCCCGAGAACGGCGTGGAGATCGAAAACAGCTTGTACGTGTTGATCCAGACGGTGCCCGTCTCCAGCGCACGCGCGATGCGCCATGCACGCTTGTAGTCGCGCGTCCAGATGCCGGCCGCGAGGCCGAACACGCTGTCGTTCGCCTGCGCGATCAGCGACACCTCGTCGTCGAACGGCATCGCGACCAGCACCGGCCCGAAGATTTCCTCCTGGCAGATGCGCGCGCTGTTCGGCAAGCCTTCTAGAATCGTCGGCTGATAGAAGAAGCCGTGCTCGCGCCCGTCGCCCGACGGCCGCTCGCCGCCGCACAGCAGGCGGCCGCCCTCTTCCAGCCCGAGCGCGACGTAGCGTTCCACCGATTCGCGATGCTTCGCGGTGATCAGCGGGCCCATCTGCGTGTCGGGCCGCGTCGGGTCGCCCACGCGCAGCTTGCGTGCGCCGGCCACCAGCCGCTGCATGAATGCGTCGTACACCGCGCGCTGCACGAACAGCCGCGAACCGGCGATGCAGGCTTCGCCAGACGAGCTGAAGATGCCGTACAGCACGCCGTTGACCGCGTGATCGAGATCGGCGTCGTCGCAGACGATCGTCGGCGATTTGCCGCCGAGTTCGAGCGATACCGGCATCAGCTTCTCGGCCGCGATGCGCGCGATGCCGCGGCCCACTTCGGTGCCGCCGGTGAACGACACCTTCTTCACCAGCGGATGACGCACGAGCACGTCGCCGATCACCGAGCCCTTGCCCGGCAGCACGCTCAGCACGCCCTTCGGCACGCCGGCTTCCTCGCAGATGCGCGCCAGCGCGAGCGACACGAGCGGCGTGACTTCGGCCGGCTTGAGCACCACCGCGTTGCCGCCGGCGAGCGCCGGCGCGAGTTTCTGCGCGTCGGATGCGATCGGCGAATTCCACGGCGTGATCGCCGCGATCACGCCGATCGGCTCGTACACGCTCATCGTCAGGTAGTCGCCGCGCGACGGCGTCAGCTCTTCGTCGAGCGTTTCGAGGCAGGCCGCGAAGTAGCGGAACGTGTTCGCGGCGCTGGCCACCAGCACGCGCGTCTCGCCGATCGGCTTGCCGTTGTCGCGGCGCTGCAGGTTCGCGAGCGCTTCCTGGCGCTGCATGATCAGGTCGGCGATGCGGTACAGCACGTGCGTGCGCTGGTGCGGCTTCAGGCCGGCCCAGTCGGCGCGACGCCATGCGGCGTCGGCCGCCACGACGGCGTCGGCCGCGTCTTCCGCGTTCGCCGTCGACACTTCCATGTTCACCGACTGGTCGGCCGGATAGATGCTCGTGTAAGGCGCGCCACGGCCGCGCCGCCACTCGCCGCCGATCAGGATGTTGCCGTCGGGTACGAGGCGCGTATCGAAAGGAGTCATGTCACAAGTCCCACAAATCTGTCTCTGCACATCCGCCCTCGCCGTGGCGCGGGCGGATGCTCGATGGTCCGGTCAGATCACGCAGCAGGCCGCGCGGTTGCGCAGCGCGCGAATCGCGCTGTACGCCGTCAGCGCGGACGTCTTCGGGTTGTCGGGCAGCGGCTTGCCGCTCATCTCCAGCGACATCTCGCCGAATGCGCCGCGCGCGGTGATGCGGTGCACGTTGCGCTCGACGGCCGGATCGGCGATCAGGCGTACGTGCGTCGCGTCGAGGCCGAGGCCCGCGAGCGCCACCGTCGCCGCGACATTCGCGTTCTTCGGATACAGCCGCGCGGCGTCGCGCGCGCTGCCTTCGAAGATCACCTTTTCCTCGGTCATCGCGCGCAGGTCGCACAATTCCTCGGCCGGCGTGCCGAGCCAGCCGAGCGGCGGCTTGCGGCCGACGTACCGCACTTCGTCGAGCCCGCCCTCCTTCGCGGACGCCAGCGCGTCGATGCCGCCGATCGCGCCGGACAGCAGCGTCACCGTCGTGCCGCCTTCGTCGGCGGCCCGCGACAGCACGTCGAGCAGCGCGAGATCGGACAGCGCGCCGATCGACGCGACCGCGCAGTCGGTACCGGCCTTCAGCAGCGGCACGACGTGATCGACGAGCGCGCCGTGGCCCGCGCATTCGAGCGCGAACTCGGGGCGGCGGGCCAGCGCGTCGACCGACGACACGACCTCCACCGCGCCGCCGAGTTCGCGCTGCACCGCCGCGCGCTGGTGTTCCGGCACGATCACGTGCGCGACGCGCAACGACGCATCGTGCTCGACCGCGCGGTACACGGCCGCGCCGATCGCGCCGAAGCCGATCATCGCGACGTCGACGGGGGCGCGCGCCCGCTTTTGCCCGTTATGCATACTGGCGCTCCGTCGGCGCTTCCTTCTTCACCGGCGGCCCCGCGAAGTTCGACGCGAACGAGCCGACCGACAGCATGTCGACCTCGACCATCACCGGCCCTTCCTTCGCGATCCCTTCGCGCACGATCGCTTCGGCCTGGTCGAGCGACGTGATCCGGTAGTGCGTGAGGCCGAAGCTCGCGCAGAACTGCGCGAAATCGGGCTGGTGCAGCTGCACGAAGCAGCGGCGGCCGCCGTAATGCGCATCCTGGATGTTGCGGATCACGCCGTAGCACTGGTCGTTCATCAGCACGATCATCACGTTCGCG
>NZ_BCPP01000189.1:0-8742 GCF_016586125.1 Burkholderia sp. E168m23 | reverse complement strand
CGGCGGATGGCGGCTGCATCGAATCGCAATCGCTCATCTCGGCGGACATGGCCATGTTCATGCCCGTGTCCGCGTCCATCGACATCGTGTGCTGCATCGGACATTCACCGGTCAGGCCGCTGGCTGCCAGCCCCGTGATGGGCAGCACCGCGCACAGCAGCAGCAGGATGAAGGTCCGAAGCAGTTTCATGGCGGCGATTATAGCGCGCACTGTTGCGGCATGGCGCGGCGCCGCTACAACGAAATGATGCGCCCTCCCCGCTGCGGCGGCCGCGCGTCATCGCAACAGGTTGTCCGCCGCCAGCGCCGCCTGCACGGCCGGCCGCTCCCGCACCCGCTCGTACCACGCACGCAGATGCGCATGCCGGCTGAGGTCGATATCCGCGTTGTATACCGAGCGCATCCAGTCGGCCTTGCCCCAGCCGGTCAGCGCGAACAGGTACGCATCGGCGACGGTGAACGTGTCGCCGGTCAGGAACGTCCTGCCGTCGAGCTGGCGGTCGATCCATGCGAAGCGGCTGTCGAGCTTCTGCCGCACGGGTTCGACGTACCTCCCCGCCTGCACCGCATACAGCAGCGGGATGAAGCCCTTGTGGATCTCGGTGCCGAGAAAGTTCAGCCATTCCATCAGCCGGTAGCGCGCGAGCGTGCCGTAAGCGGGTGCGAGCGCGGCCTCCGGGCGCTGGTCCGCGAGATACTGCGCGATCACCGGCCCTTCGCGCAGTATCGTGCCGTCGTCGAGTTCGAGCAGCGGCACGTAGCCGAGTTCGTTCACGTCGTAGTAATCGCGGCCGCCGTCGACGACATGCTTGCGCGCGTCGACCTTGACGATCTCGGCGTCGATATCGCCTTCGCGCAGCACGATGCAGATCGCCTGCGAACAGCTGCCGGGAGCGTGATAGAGCTTCATATGGTTCCTTCGTGGGTTGTCCATGTATCGATTCGCCGCGACGCGGGCGCTAATATCTCGCATCGGCACACGGCTGAGAAGACGGCAGTCGTTTGTGCCGTAGTCACAAAAAATTAACCGACCAGGATTCGGCGCGATGAAAACGAGTGCGACAGGATGTTCCGTTGAAGAAGCGATGCGCCTGCTCGGCGGCCGCTGGCGGCTGCTGCTGGTGTCGTATCTGCTCGACGGGCCGCGCCGCTTCAGCGACCTGCGGCGCGACATGCCGGGCATCTCGCAGCGCATGCTGACGCTCGACCTGCGCGCGCTGGAAGACGCGGGGCTCGTGCGGCGCACCGTCTATCCGGAAGTGCCGGTGCGCGTCGAGTACGATCTCACCGCGGACGGCGACCGGCTGCGGCCGGTGGTCGACGTGATGCGCGAATTCGGGCTGTGGCTGAAGGCGCGCGACGCGCACGTCGACGCAATGCCCGACACCGCGGCTGCGATCGAAACGACGATGCACGCTCATAAATAACCCTTCAGCAGGAATCGATGCTCATGGAACTGCACGCTACCGTCGGCGCGGCCACGTCCGACCTCGACGACGACGAAAGCTTCGCCAATATCTACTGTCACGATGCGGAGCAGGACTATTGCTTCGCGCTGTCGCGCTTTCCGGACGATGCGCTGATCGAAGTGATGGTGCGCGACCAGCTCAACGTGCGCGTCAAGGATCTGTCGGTGCAACTGACCGACGATACGATCGACGTCGAGATCGAACCGGGCGTCGCCGCGCGGCTCGACGGCCAGACGCGTTACGTGATCCATCTCGCGCCCGGTCAGTACGATCCGGGCACGCTGCGCGCCGCGTTGAAGGAAATCTTCGTCGGCAAGAGCGGCTATCGCGACGACAGCACGCGGGGCTGACCGGTCGCCTGCTTGCTCTCCTTCGTGACGACGCCGGTCCGCGCCGGTCGGCACGTTCCCATATATTGAACGGCACACGTCCCATTAATGGGGATACCTGCCCAAATGTTGACGCACGCCGCGCCACGGCTCTAACGTTCGCCCCAACGCCATTCGATTCGGCCGCCTCGTTCGCGAGCGCCGGCCGGGGCATAGAACACAGGAGACGACCGTGGGCCCATCCGCGTCACGCACCCATGCCAACCCGCCGCAGCGGCCATCCGCGCACACCGGTACCTCATCCGAATCAGCTACCCGCGCGGCCGCCGCCGCGGCCCCGGCCACGCCGCCGAGCCGCAAGCGGCTGCTGATCCTCGCGCTACTGTTCGTCACGGTCGTGATCAACTATCTCGACCGCAGCAACCTGTCGATCGCGGCGCCCGAACTGTTCAAGGAACTGAACATCGATCCGGTCCACGCCGGCCTCGTGTTCTCCGCGTTCGGCTGGACCTATGCGCTGATGCAGATTCCGGGCGGCTGGCTCGTCGACAAGGTGTCGCCGCGCGTGCTGTATGCGGGTGCGCTCGCACTGTGGTCGGCCGCGACGCTGCTGCTCGGCTTCGCCGGTTCGTTCGTCGGACTGATCGTGCTGCGCCTCGCGGTCGGCGCGCTCGAAGCGCCGGCCTATCCGATCAACAACCGCGCGGTGACGACCTGGTTCCCGACCCGCGAGCGGGCGAGCGCGATCGGCGGCTACACGTCGGGGCAGTTCGTCGGCCTTGCGTTCCTCACGCCGGTGCTCGCGTGGCTGCAGGTGCATCTCGGCTGGCACATGGTGTTCGTCGCGACCGGCCTCGCCGGCATCGCGTGGGCCGCGGTCTGGTATGCGGTGTATCGCGAGCCGCGTGCGTTACGCGGCGTCAATGCGGCCGAAATCGCGCTGATCCGCGACGGCGGCGGGCTCGTCGATCTCGAGGACCGCATCGCGGCGCGCAGCGACCGCGCACCATCGACGTGGCGCGATCTCGGCGTCGTGCTCGGCCGGCGCAAGCTGTGGGGCATCTACCTCGGCCAGTTCGCGCTGAACTCGACGCTGTGGTTCTTCCTCACGTGGTTCCCGACCTACCTCGTCAAGTATCGCGGGATGGACTTCATCAAGTCGGGCTTCCTCGCGTCGCTGCCGTTCCTCGCCGCGTTCGTCGGCGTGCTGTGCTCGGGTGTGCTGTCGGACTGGCTGATGCGGCGCGGCGCATCGCAGGGCTTCGCGCGCAAGCTGCCGATCATCTCGGGCCTGCTGATCTCGACCTGCATCATCGGCGCGAACTACGTGAGCTCCACCGGCTGGGTGATCGCGTTCATGACGATCGCGTTCTTCGGCAACGGCTTCGCATCGATCACGTGGTCGCTCGTGTCGGGGCTCGCACCCGCGCGACTGCTCGGCCTCACGGGCGGCGTGTTCAACCTGGTCGGTAACCTGTCCGCGATCGCGACGCCGATCGTGATCGGGCTGCTGGTCGACGGCGCGGACTTCTCGCGCGCGATCACCTACATCGCCGCAATGGCGCTCGCGGGCAGCCTGTCGTACGGGCTGCTCGTCGGCAAGGTCGAGCGCATCGACGCGTAAGCGCTGCAAGGGCGGCGCACCTGCGCCGTCCGGCCTGACCGCTGCCCCGGCCGACGCGACACACCGCCGATGCGGCCGACTCCGGAAACGCGCCCGACCCGCCCCCGCCTTCCCGACAGCCGTCGATTCAGTTGCCGCGCCTGCCTTCGGCCGCGCGCCGATCGCTTTCGTCCCCCCGAAGTCGAGCCCCTTCGATTCGCCCAGGCGCGTGCCCTGCGGCACGATGCGCCTGATCAGGTCGGTCATCGGAATCGCTTGTCGCTCGATTGAAAAAGACGGGGACGCAGTGACTCGTTTACACTGCCCCGGTATGCCCTCTTCGGGATGACACGCGACGTTTTACGAGGCGAACGGATCGGCAGGTCGCCTGCCTGTATTCCCTCCCGACTCCCTCCCGATCACGAGCCGAACAGATGCTTTTTTCGTATCAACGAAACGCGCGTCATGGGCGGAACAGGCCTTGGGAATCGCATGCTGCTCAACGTGAACGCCATCCACCGCGACAACGATCGCATCAACATATCGTTCAAGGCATTGGGCGAGCTGATCGAGACGGTCGGCACGCCGCACTTCGTGCCGCGCCTCACGCAACTGCTGAACGAGGTCGTGCCGCTCGACGTCGCGCACGTCGAACGCTCGCGCGTCGACACGACGATGCCCACCGGCTACCGTTGCGAATGGATCGGCAGCAGCGGCATCGGCACCGCGTCCACCGACATCTCCGACGTGATGACGCTCTACTACGAGCGCTTTCTCGACAGCGACCCGCTGTTCGCGGGGCTGCGCGGCAAGACCGGCACGATGCTCGTCGTGCGCGACATCGCGGCGATCCCGCCCGGCGAATTCCGCCAGCGGCTGTTCGACGACGTGCATATCGGCCACGAATGCGTGCTCGCACGGGGCACGCGCTATTCGCAGCATTCGATCGCCCTGGAGCGCGGCCGTGACCGGCCGCCGTTCACGCTCGCCGAGATGAACCGCTTCCGCAGCATCAGCGACATGCTGTTTCCGCTGCTCGAACTCCATGCGTCGACCACCGCCGCACGGCGCATCGCGCATGCGACGCCCGACGTCCATCCGCTCGCGCAGTTCGATGCGCGGCTCGCGGCCGACGGCGTGAAGCTGTCGAAGCGCGAATACGAAACCTGCAAGCACCTGCTCTCCGGCAAGACCGTGCCGGAAACCGCCGACATTCTCGGCGTGCGCGTCGCGTCGGCCGAGTCGTACGTGAAACGTGCATTCGCGAAGCTCGGCGTGCGCACGAAGCGCGAACTCGCCGCATGGGGTTCGGCCACCGCCGTGCTCCCCGCCGCCGGATCGTATGACGACGGCGCACCGCCGGCCATCCCGCGCTGACCTGAGCCGCTGCGTCTGCGTCCCGGCGCAGCGAACGAAGCAACGACGAGGACGCGATGCGGCGCGCATTCATCGCACCGACGATCGCATCACGGATACCATCACATCATCGCGCCATCGCGCCGAAGACAGGACACCGACCTATGGACCGAGCCGAACACATCAGCATCGAACCGGCGCTCGCGCTTGCCGCCGACGAACTGGACGGACGCGATTTCTCGTTCGACATCGCGTGGGAATTGAATGCGCCGTATCAGGACTTGCTCGATCTTCGCGCGCTACCGGCGCGGCGCAAGGACTACGGCTTCGATCCTGCCGGCTGGGCACGCGACGCATCGGGCCGCACGGCGCTGTTTCGCGCGACGGCCGGCGAACGGCTCGCGGGATTCGTCGCGATCGAGGAAAGCTGGAACGGCATGGCCGAGATCGCGGAACTGGCCGTCGACCGCCACTGCCGGCGCCAGGGTATCGGGAAATTCCTGCTGGCAGCCGCGGAAGCGTGGGCGCGCAGCCACGGGTTCGGCTTCATGCGGCTCGAAACGCAGGCGAACAACGTCGCGGCCTGCTCGACGTATGCGCGTGCGGGCTTCGTGCTCGGCGGTCACGACCGCTTCCTGTACGCCGATGGCGAGAACGCCGGAGAAGTCGCGCTGTTCTGGTACAAGGATCTGCGCGACGGGCAGACCGCGCGAAGCCGCACGGTCGACCCGGCATCGGTGCAGCCGATGCGTTGATGCACGGCTGATCGTCACGTCAATGCAGTGTGATTGCCCCGTTACTTGCGCGTCGCCACGATGAACAGGCGCGGAAACGGCAACAGCACCGTACCGTCGTCCTGCACCGGATAACCGTTCGGGCCGGCCAGCGCGTCGCGATAGCGCGCGAGAAACGCGCGCTGTTCGGACGCGTCGAGCGCCGCGAGGAACGGCCGCAGTGCGCTGCCCTTGAACCATTCGACGACCGCGTCCGCGCCGCCGCGCAGCGGGTGGTAATAGGTCGTGCGCCACACGTCCACACGCGAACCCAGCGGCGCCAGCAGCGCATGGTAATAGCGCGCATCGAATCGCTCGGTGCGCGCCGCGCCTTTCAGCTTGTCGGCCCACGGCCCGCCTGCGGCGACTTCGCGCATCAGCCGGTGCGCGGGTTCGTCGAGATTGTCGGGCATCTGCACCGCGAGATGGCCGCCTCGCGCGAGCCGGCCGACGAGCCTCGGGAACAGCGTGTCGTGCGCAGGCACCCATTGCAGCACCGCATTCGACAGGATCAGGTCATAGCCTCCCGGATCGTCCCAGGTGGTGACATCGGCAAGGTCGAAACGCAACGCCGGCAGGCGCTTGCGCGCGGCCTCGATCATGTCCGCCGACGCATCGATCCCGTGGATCGTCGCGTCCGGCGCGCGCGCGATCAGCGCTTCCGTCGAATTGCCCGGCCCGCAGCCGATATCGATCGCGGTATGGATCGGCGTGTTCGGCACGGCGGCCAGCAGATCGCGCACCGGGCGCGTGCGTTCGTCCTCGAACTGCACGTACTGGTTCGCGTATTGATCGAGCGGGGTCGTCATGATAGTTCTCCTGGTCGGCATGAGCAGCCGCCGCGCATCCGGGCACCGGATGCAACGGGCCGTCGATTCAGCGCATTCTGCGACTGCCGCCGACCTTCAGTAAAATGAATTTAATATCGTGATTGATTCAAAATTCTGATGAAGATCGATACGCTCGGTGTCCAGGCTTTCGTCGCGATCGCCGACGGCGGCAGCTTCAGGCAGGCAGCCGATACGCTGCACGTCACGCAGACGGCGATCACGCAGCGGCTGCGCAAGCTCGAAGCGTATCTCGGCGTCGCGCTGGTCGAGCGCACGACGCGCCGTACCACGCTGACCGAGATCGGCCGGCGTTTCCTGCCGCAGGCGCGCCGGCTGCTGAACGAACTGTCCGATGCGCTGACCGAAATCCGCGAGACGGGCCTGAGCCAGCGCGGCGACGTCACGATCGCGTGCGTGCCGACGGTCGGCGTGCAGTACCTGCCGCGCATCCTGCGCGCGTTCTCCACGCACCGGCCGCATGATCGCGTGAAGATTCTCGATCACGCGTCGGCGTCGGTGTTGCAGGCCGTGCTGCGCCGCGAGGCGGAATTCGGCATCAGCATCGCTGGCGACCAGCACCCGGAACTGGTCAGCGTGCCGCTCACGCACGACCCTTACGTACTCGTGTGCCGCGACGATCACCCGCTCGCGAAGCGGCGGCGCATCCGCTGGGCGGCGCTGCAGCCGCATCCGCTGATCTTCGCCGGCGAAGTGAGCGGCAATCGCGGGCTGCTCGATGGCGCGTTGAAGACGAGCGGCGTATCGCTGCATTCGTTCTACGAGGTGCAGCGCAGTTCGACCGCGCTCGGGCTCGTCGCGGAAGGGCTCGGCGCGGCCGTCGTGCCGAAGCTCGCGATCCAGAAGAATGCGTATCCGATGATCCGCACGATCGAGCTCGTCGAGCCGTCGGTGTCGCGCACGCTCGTGCTCGTCATGCGGAGGAACGCGCAACTGTCGCCCGCCGCGCGGGCGCTGTGCGACATGATCGTCGAGCGGGCGACGCCCGGGCGGTGATCCATGAGCCTTCCGGCGCTACCAGCTTGTCACGAGATGTCAGGAAACCGCCCGTTGCCGCTCAAAGCACCTTGACCATAAATACGCGCGCGGCGCCTGCCGGCTCGCACGGCACTTCGCCGAATGTCTCGTAACCGTGCTTCCGGTAGAAGTCCGGCGCCTGGAACGAGATCGTGTACAGCACCGCACGCGCACAACCGCGCCGCTTCGCTTCCGCTTCGGCCTCGCGCAGCAGCCGGCTGCCGAAGCCGTCGCCGCGCAGCGATTCGGGCAGATAGAACAGATCGATGAAGAACACGCCGAGCGACGTGCGGCCGGCGAGGCCGCCCAGTACGTCGCCGGTCGCGGGATCGGTCACGTAGACGTCGAGCGCGGCCGTATCGGCGCGCCCCGTCATCGCATGGTTGAATTCGCCGAGCTTGCGGCTGATGAAGTCTCGGGCGGCCGGTTGCTCGGTGTCGGTCAGTTGAAGGGTGACGTCGGGATGGGCTGTCATCGAAGCGAACGCGTGCGTGAATAGACCGCCGGGCGGGCGGCGCCCGCGGCGGGTATGACACGACTATAGCGCGTCGTCATGCGCCGTGACGACGCGCGATGATCGCTCGATATCGCGCGACGCCGTGACGCCACGACGCGCCGCCGGCGTCAGAACGGCTTGGTCGGCAGGTACTTGCCGTCGAGCGTGATCACCGCACGCGAACCGCCTTCCGGATCGTCGACCTTCTTCACGTCGAGCCGGAAATTGATCGCGCTGATGATGCCGTCGCCGAACTTCTCGTGCACGAGCGCCTTCAGCGTCGTGCCGTACACCTGCAGCATTTCGTAGAAGCGATAGATGGTCGGGTCGGTCGGCACGCGATCGTCGATGCTGCCGCGCAGCGGGATCATTTGCAGCAGCAGCACCGCGTCGTCGTCGAGGCCGAGCTTGTCGGCGACGACGCGCGCCGCGTCGGCCGGCAGCGCATGTTGCCCGAGCAGCGCGGCCGTGACGAACGCTTCGCTCAGGCCCGTGCCTTCGGTGAGCTGCGCGAACGACAGGTTCTTGCGCGCCTTCGCGAGGACGACGGTTTCCGCCAGCGCGTGGCGCGCCGTCTGACTGTGCTGGGACTGGATCATGGTAATGCCTCGTAGTGGAGTGGGAGCGATTCAGGCCGCGACGGGGAATGTCGCGGGGGTTGCACGGACGCCGGGATGGTCCGCAAGGGGAACGAACCGGCCGCTCGCGCCGTCGTAGGCGTCGATGCAGCCCGATTCGATGTCGTAGACCCAGCCGTGCAGCGCGAGACGCCCTTCCTCGAGCGCGAGCCGCACGGCGGGATGCGTCTTCAGGTTGGCCAGTTGCGCGACGACGTTCTCGCGCACCATCGA
>NZ_BCPP01000188.1:0-8757 GCF_016586125.1 Burkholderia sp. E168m23 | reverse complement strand
TGCTGACCGTGATCACGAAGAGCAACGCGCAGCGGCACGCGATGGTGATGTGGGACGAGATCGCGAAGCAGATCGCGCAGGAGTTTCCCGACGTGACGTGGGACAAGGAACTCGTCGATGCGGCGACCGCGCGCATGGTCAATCGCCCGGCGTCGCTCGACACGATCGTCGCGACCAACCTGCACGCGGACATCCTCAGCGATCTCGCCGCCGCGCTCGCGGGCAGCCTCGGCATCGCGCCGACCGGCAACATCGATCCCGAGCGCCGCTATCCGTCGATGTTCGAGCCGATCCACGGCTCGGCGTTCGACATCATGGGCAAGGGGCTCGCGAATCCGGTCGGCACGTTCTGGTCGGTCGTGATGCTGCTCGAACATCTCGGCGAGACGGAAGCGGCCGCGCGCGTGATGCATGCGATCGAGGCGGTGACGGCCGACCCGTCGCTGCATACGCGCGACCTCGGCGGCAGCGCGACGACCGCGCAGGTGACGGCGGCCGTCTGCGAGCGCGTCGCGAACGCGGCGATCGCGGCCTGACGGCGGCGCGGGGCGGGCGGCCGCGCGCGTGCGCAGCCACCCGGGCGCCGACCGTTCGTTTCACTCACGCATTTTTTCTGCCCGCGACTCGCGCATCCGACGCGAGCCGGGCGCCGGCCGGCGCTCGCGGTCCACCGACCGACGGCGTACGGCCTGACCTCGAAGGAGGAGACACATGCAAGCGGATCTGGAAACCCGCGTCGCGCGGAAACTGATGTGGCGCATCATTCCGTTCGTGATGCTGCTTTACTTCGTCAGCTTTCTCGATCGCGTGAACGTCGGCTTCGCGGCGATGACGATGAACAACGCGATCGGCCTGTCGCCGACCGCATTCGGGTTCGGCGGCGGCCTGTTCTTCATCGGCTATTTTCTGTTCGAAGTACCGAGCAATCTGATTCTCCATCGTGTCGGCGCGCGCATCTGGATCGCACGCGTGATGATCACGTGGGGCATCGTGTCGGCCGTGTCCGCGTTCGCGGCCGGGCCGACCAGCTTCTACGTGCTGCGTTTCCTGCTCGGCGTGGCGGAAGCCGGCTTCTTCCCCGGCATCATCCTGTACCTGAGTCTGTGGTTTCCCGCGAAGCAGCGCGCGGTGGCCGCCGCGTGGTTCATGGCGGCCGCGCCGATCTCGACCGCGATCGGTTCGCCGCTGTCGGGCGCGATCATGCAGATGCCGCCGATGTTCGGGTTCGCCGACTGGCAGATGCTGTACATCGTCGAAGCGCTGCCGGCGGTCGTGCTCGGCTTCGTCGTGCTGAAGCGCCTGACCGATGCGCCGTCGCAGGCCGCGTGGCTGCGCGCGGACGAGCGCGACTGGCTGATCGCGAAGCTGAAAGCGGAAGCGGACGCGCGCCACACGCACGCCGGGCACACGGCTGGTGCGTGGCAGGCGCTGCGCGACCCGCGTGTGCTGGCGCTCGCGCTGATCTACTTCGGCACGTCGGCGGGGCTGTATACGCTCGGGCTGTGGGCGCCGCTGATGGTCAAGCAGTTCGGCTTCAGCGCGTTGCAGACGGGCCTGCTGACCGGTATTCCGAGCATCGCCGCCGTGGTCGCGATGATCGGGTGGGCGCGGCATTCGGATCGCACCGGCGAGCGCACGTGGCACGTCGTGATTCCGTGCGTGCTGGCGTGCATCGGCTTCGTGTTCGCGGGGCAGGCGAGCACGGCGCTGCTGACCGTGCTCGCGCTGGTCGTCGTCAACATCGGGATCAGTGCGGCGAAGGCGCCGCTGTGGGCGATGCCGAGTGCGTTCCTGTCGGGGGCCGGCGCGGCGGCGGGGATCGCGATGATCAATTCGATCGGCAATCTCGGCGGGTTCGTCGGGCCGTTCGCGATCGGTTGGCTCAAGCACGCGACGGGCGGGTATGCGGCGGGGCTGTACGTGGTGGCCGGCACGCTCGCGGTGTCGGCGGTCGTCACGCTGATGCTGAGCCGCAAGGGGGTGCGGGAAGCGGCCGTGCCGGGCGTGCGGCATCACTCGTAAGCGCGGCAATGTGCGGTGCGGGGCGGCCGGACGGGCGCGTGGCGTACCCGTCCGGCTTCATGCGTGGCGGCGCGCGATCAGCGGTGCGTGGCGTCAGTCCATGTTCGCGCGCGGGAGCCGCTACGAGGCCGTCGCCGCGACCTGCTGCGCGATGCGTGCCGCACACGCATCGGGTGTCGCATCGGACGTATCCAGCACCATCTCGCTGAACGCCCGCGCCGCATACCCTTCCCGATACATCTCGGCGATCCGGTTGCGCTCCCAGTCCGTCAACGCACGCGAGCCGCGATTCGACGCCGCGACCGCTTCGGGCGGCGCGAGCGTGACGACGAACAAGCGCGCGTCACGCGCGTCGCAGGCCGCGCGCAGCCGTTCGAATTCCGCTTCGCCGATCGGGTAGGCGATGACCAGATGGCGTTCGCGTGCGGTTGTGACCTGCGTAACGAGGCGTTCGAGCGCGATCGCCCATTGCACGTCGAACGGCGCGTCTTCGGGCGCATCGTGATCGTCGCCGTCGATGAAGCGCGCATCGGGCAGCACGCGTGCGAGCGCGCGGCCGATCGTCGTCTTGCCGCTGTTGATCGGCCCGTTCAGGTGAATGACGGTCAGGATGGTCATGAGTCGACGCAGGAATCGGACGATTCGCAGCTTGCCATGACTGGCGCGGCGGTGCAGTGCCGTTGAGGCGTCACGCGGCGGGATGCGAATACGGCGGGAAAGCGGACAGGCGGGGAGAGGGGAAGCGGCAGGCTGCGTGCGTAACGATGCGCCACACGGGCAGCCTGCCCGACCGTGCCGCATACGACGATGCGGCACGGCGTCGAACGACGCGACTTACTTGTCGCCGTCGCCCTTGATCTGCGGCAGCGCCGACGTTTCGCCCGGCGTCAGCAGCCCGACTTGCGAATACACGCGCAGCTTGTCGCGCGTATCGGTGATGTCGAGATTGCGCATCGTCAGCTGGCCGATCCGGTCGCGCGGCGAGAACGTCGATGCCACCTTCTCCATCGACAGGCGTTCCGGCTGATACGTGAGGTTCGGCGACTTCGTGCTCAGGATCGAGTAGTCGTTGCCGCGGCGCAGTTCGATCTTCACTTCGCCGGTGATCGCGCGTGCGACCCAGCGTTGCGCGGTTTCGCGCAGCATGATCGCCTGCGGGTCGAACCAGCGGCCCTGGTACAGCAGGCGGCCGAGGCGGCGGCCGTTCTCGCGGTACTGCTCGATCGTGTCTTCGTTGTGGATGCCGGTGACGAGACGCTCGTACGCGATGTACAGCAGCGCGAGGCCCGGGGCTTCGTAGATGCCGCGGCTCTTCGCCTCGATGATCCGGTTCTCGATCTGGTCGCTCATGCCGAGGCCGTGGCGGCCGCCGATGCGGTTCGCTTCCAGCAGCAGCTCGACCTGATCCTTGAACTCGACGCCGTTCAGCGCGACCGGCTGGCCGGCTTCGAAGCGCACCGTCACTTCCTCGGCGGCGATCTTCACGTCGTCGCGCCAGAACGCGACGCCCATGATCGGGTTCACGATCTTGATGCCGCTTTCGAGGCTTTCCAGATCCTTCGCCTCGTGCGTCGCGCCGAGCAGGTTCGAGTCGGTCGAATACGCCTTCTCGGCCGACATCTTGTATGCGAAGCCGGCCTGGTTCATGAATTCGGACATTTCGGCACGGCCGCCGAGCTCATCGATGAACGTCTGGTCGAGCCACGGCTTGTAGATCTTCAGATCCGGGTTCACGAGCAGGCCGTAGCGGTAGAAGCGCTCGATGTCGTTGCCCTTGTACGTGCTGCCGTCGCCCCAGATGTTGACGCCGTCTTCCTTCATCGCGGCGACGAGCATCGTGCCGGTCACGGCGCGGCCGATCGGCGTCGTGTTGAAGTACGTGACGCCGGCGGTCGTGATGTGGAACGCGCCGCTTTGCAGCGCCGCGATGCCTTCGGCGACGAGCTGCGCGCGGCAGTCGATCAGGCGGGCGCCGGCTGCGCCGTATTCGATCGCGCGTTTCGGGATCGCGTCGTAATCGTCTTCGTCGGGCTGGCCGAGGTTCGCCGTGTATGCGTACGGGACGGCGCCCTTCAGTTTCATCCAGTGCAGCGCGGCGCTGGTGTCCAGGCCGCCGGAGAAGGCGATACCGACCTTCTGGCCGGTCGGGAGGCTTTCGAGAATCGTGCTCATAGGAATTACCGTGGATTGAAGCCGGTGGGATCGTATTTCGCGGAATATGCGAGTATCGGCTGTCCGGGAAGTTGGGGCAAGGGTTGATTTTGGTGCGGAACCGGCGTCGCGCCTGTCGCGGCGGGCCTGACGGGCGGTGAGCCGGCTGGAGAACACCGTGCCGGACGGCGTTGTATCGCCGCCGAAACGCGCGCGGACGAGCCGGCCGCCGGCCGATTTCCGGGGCCGGATCGGCCGTCAACCCAGTTCGCGCTCCTCGGCGCGTCGCTTCATTTCATCGAAAGGCATATGAAAGAATTGCGCGCCCATCCGGCCCCTCAGATATTCCACGACCGAGCGGTATCGAGCAGCCGCTCGCGCAACTGATCGACTTCGCCGGCCAGCTTGGCCGTGATCGACACGTAGCCGGACAACTGCGGCGGCGGCGCGTCGTGCAGCGGGTCGACTGGCCGCCGGCGCGGGGCGAGCCGGCTCGGCGTGCCGAACTTGAGCGCGCGGCTCGCGCCGACCAGCGTGTCGCGGATGCGCCGGTTCAAGGTCTTCATCTCGACGCGCATGTATTCGCGGGCCGCCACGTCGTCGGCGGCCGGCAGCGCGCTCGACAGGATTTCCAGATAACCGATGCACAGGCGCAGGCTGCGCTGGATCGCCTCGAGCTGCGTCATCGACGTCTCGCATTCCTTCGACACCGACGGCATCAGCGAGCGCAACTGCACGAGCAGCGTGCTCAGCGCGGCCATTTCCTTCAGGTGCGCGTCGTCGGTGACCTGACGGTCGCCCGCGAGCCGCGCATGCACGGCCGCGCACGCGCGTAGCGCGTCGGCGAGCTTGTAGCGCCACGAATAGGTCGCGTAGAGCGGCAGCGCGAACGAGAACGCCAGCGCGATCGCGATGCCGGCCAGCACGTTCACCGCGCGCCACAGGCCGTCGACGATCTCGTTGTCGCCGTGCCCCGCGACGATCACCATCGTGATCGCCGACAGCAGCGCGATGTAGCCGGCCTTGCCGATCGCGTGATACGCGCAGACGCCGCACCAGACGGCCATCAGCAGGTAGATCGCGAACGGCGCGTGCAGGAACGAGTAGAGGAGGATCAGCCCGAGCCCCGCCAGCGCGCCGATCGACGTGCCGAGCGCGCGCTCGGCCGCCTTCTTGCGGATGTTGCCGTGATGCTGCAGCCCGCCGACGACGATCAGCACGGTGATCGTCGACCACTCGCCATGCGGCACATTCAGCCCCGTGGACAGCGCGATCGACACGAGCACCGCGAGCGCGACGCGCGCCGCGTGGATCAGCTTCGCGTGCCGGTAGCGGCGGTACGGGTCGAGCAGCGGGCGGAGCGCGTGGCGCACGAGAGGCGGCAGTCGGGTCGGGAGCGGGGCAGTCATGACGAAGCGGAAGTGGCCGGAACGCGCACGGCGGCCCGCGCGGGCCGGCGCCGCGCCGCCTGCGCAGCAGACGTAACGCTAGCCGAACATAGGTGGGCTGTCCACGGCGGGGCCGCCGGGCAGCCGCGTCCGACCACGGGACGGCGCGTCACGCGTCGGCCGCGGTCGACTGCGCGTCCAGCACGCGGTTGCGGCCGCCGGACTTCGCGCGGTACAGCGCTTCGTCGGCGCGCCGCAACAGTGTCGCGGCGTTCATCCGGCCGTCGTCCGCGGTGGCCGTGCCGATGCTGACCGTGACGCGCCCGTACTGGCTCTTCACGTGCTCGATCCCGAGCTCCGCGATCGCGCGCCGGATGCCTTCGGCGACGGTGGCCGCGCCTGGCCCGTCGGTGTCGGGCAGCGTGACGACGAATTCCTCGCCGCCGTAGCGCGCGACGTGATCGCTGTCGCGGCGCAGGCAGCGCGACAGCGATTGCGCGACCTGGCGCAGCACGTCGTCGCCGGCCGGGTGGCCGTAGTAGTCGTTGAACGCCTTGAAGTGATCGACGTCGACGAACAGCACGGACAACGGCCGGCCGCTGCGCGACGCGCGCTGGGTCTCCTTCGCGAGCACCGTGTCGAACGTGCCGCGGTTGTCGAGGCCCGTCAGCGAATCGGTGTGCGCGAGCCGGTACAGCTTCGCTTCGGCCTCCTGCCGGCGTTTCAGCTCGCGCGACAACGCGAGCGAGCCCCACGCGATGAACGCCGTGAACAGGCTCATCAGCACGATGGTCCAGATCGCGCGGTGGTGCCACGACGCGTAGATGTCGATCTCGGCGGGCGCGACGTCGACGATCAGCGGCAGCCCGGCGAGATGCTTGTAAACATAGACCCGCCGCACGCCGTCGATGGCGCCGACCCCGGTCAGCTCGCCGGTGCGGCTGCGTTGCGCGTCGATGAACAGCGGCGAGTCGTGCAGGTCGAGGCCGACCACCCGGGTGTCGTACGGCAGGCGCGATACGAGCGTGCCGTTGTCCTCGACGATCGCCGCGCTGCCGTGCCGGCCGACCGCGAGGCCGTCGAGCAGCGCGCGGAAGTAGTCGATGCTGAGCGTGCCGACGACGATCCCGCCGAAGGTGCCGTCGGGCCGGTTGATCCGGCGGCTCAGCGCGATCGTCAACGCGCCGCCGCGCAGCCGCGACGCATACGGCCGGCTGATGTAGAGGCCGGGGGCGAGCCGGTCGCGATGCACGGTGAAATAGTCGCGGTCGGCGAAATTGCCTTGTCGCGCGGGCGACGCGCTCGAATCGATCGCGATATTGCCGTGCGCATCCATTACGAAAATCGAACCGAGATAGGCGCCGGTCGCCGCGCGATCGAACAGTAGCCGGTGGCGCTGGCGCGGCGGCAATGTCATCAGTTCCGGATCGGCCACGCCATCGACGACGTTTTGCAGCGACAAATCGTAGAGTTCGATATTGCGCGCGATATCGCGTTCGATCAGCAGCATCAGGTTGCGCGCATTTTCGACCGCATGGCCATACGCGTCGCGTCGCGCCTCGATTAATAGCGACGTGGAAAGTCCCCAACTGAACATCAGCAGGACGATGCCCGCCACGAGTACGCCGCGGGGCGACAGAATGCGTGCCACGATCGACGCGGTATGGCGGCGCAGCGTGGCGGGCAGCGGGAATGACTTCATCCTCGGGGGTGGCGGGCGGCGGCTACTCGCGTCACTGGCGGTTCCACGCGCTGATTATTTTGAATTAAGCGTCATTATCCCGCGAATTCCTGAAATTCGCGCGCGCATGCAAAACATGCATGCGGCGACGGCGATTCGAAACGGTTACGCATCATTACCGCAGTGCGCGCGGGCGATTTGATTTGAATCAATCGCCAGTGTCGGCCTTTTCGTCTGATTAATAACGCGCTGATCGGTCGATTTTGCGTATTGAATCCGGTATTTGGCGGATCGAGACAGGATTACGCGCGGCGGGGGAAATGAAAATCGAATGACCCGCCGTCATCGAGGTTTTCACGACGCCGGGCGGCAGTGGCGCGGCCGACACGGCCAACCCGTTGATTCTGCAAAATCCGCGGCGGTGGCGGCGGGCGGGGCGAGCGCAGCTGCCCCCCTATCGAATCAGGTAGAATCCGCGCTTCGCCGCAGGCGCCCGCCGCGCAACGCGTATCGGGGCCGCATCGAATGCATCGCAGGACGCGTCCCGCGCTCCGATACCGCATGCGCCGGCTACGGATGCCGGCCTGCTCAACGTTCGTCTCGTTTATGTCCGCCATTCCGAATTCCGACCCACCCGGTTCGTCCGCGAACCCACCCAAGCTTCATCGCGCGCTGAAGGCGCGCCACCTGACGATGATCGCCATCGGCGGCTCGATCGGCACGGGCCTGTTCGTCGCGTCCGGCGCGTCGATTTCGCAGGCCGGCCCCGGCGGCGCGATGGTCGCGTACATGCTGATCGGCCTGATGGTCTACTTCCTGATGACGAGCCTCGGCGAAATGGCGGCGTTCATGCCGGTGTCGGGCTCGTTCGCGACCTACGGCGCGAAATACGTGGACGAAGGCTTCGGCTTCGCGCTCGGCTGGAACTACTGGTACAACTGGGCGGTGACGATCGCGGTGGAGCTCGTCGCCGCGCAGCTCGTGATGCACTACTGGTTCCCGGACGTGCCGGGCGTGTGGTGGAGCGCGGCGTTCCTCGCCGTGATGTTCCTGCTCAATGCGCTCACCGTGCGCGGTTTCGGTGAAGCCGAATACTGGTTCGCGCTGATCAAGGTCGTCACCGTGGTCGCGTTCATCGGCGTCGGGCTGCTGATGATCTTCGGCATTCTGAAGGGCGCGCCGGCCAACGGCTGGGGCAACCTGACGATCGGCGACGCACCGTTCGCGGGCGGGCTGCCGGCGCTGATGGGCGTCGCGATGATCGCGGGCTTCTCGTTCCAGGGCACCGAGCTGATCGGCGTCGCGGCCGGCGAATCGGAAAACCCGCGCACGACGATTCCGCGCGCGGTGCGCCAGGTGTTCTGGCGCATCCTGCTGTTCTACGTGTTCGCGATCTTCGTGATCGGCGTGCTGATTCCGTATACCGACCCGAACCTGCTGAAGACGGACGTGACCGACATCGGCGTGAGCCCGTTCACGCTGGTGTTCCGCCACGCGGGTCTTGCCTTTGCCGCT
>NZ_BCPP01000187.1:0-8759 GCF_016586125.1 Burkholderia sp. E168m23 | reverse complement strand
GATCGTCACGGGCGCATCCAAGGGCATCGGCGCGGCAATCGCAAAGGCACTGGCCGACGAAGGCGCAGCGGTCGTCGTCAACTACGCGAGCAGCAAGGCGGGTGCGGACGCGGTCGTGAGCGCGATCACCGAAGCGGGCGGCCGCGCGGTCGCGGTCGGCGGCGACGTGTCGAAGGCCGCCGATGCGCAGCGCATCGTCGATACCGCGATCGACACGTACGGCCGTCTCGACGTGCTCGTCAACAACTCCGGCGTGTACGAATTCGCACCGATCGAAGCAATCACCGAGGAACACTACCGCCGGCAGTTCGACACGAACGTGTTCGGCGTGCTGCTGACCACGCAGGCCGCGGTCAAGCATCTCGGCGAAGGCGCGAGCATCATCAACATCAGCTCGGTGGTGACCAGCATCACGCCGCCGGCCAGCGCCGTGTACAGCGGCACGAAGGGCGCGGTCGACGCGATCACCGGCGTGCTCGCGCTCGAACTCGGCCCGCGCAAGATCCGCGTGAACGCGATCAACCCGGGGATGGTCGTGACCGAAGGCACGCACAGCGCGGGCATCATCGGTTCCGATATGGACGCACAGGTGCGTAGCCAGACGCCGCTCGGCCGGCTCGGCGAGCCGAACGACATCGCGTCGGTCGCCGTATTTCTCGCGTCGGACGATGCACGTTGGCTGACCGGCGAGCGTCTCGTCGCGAGCGGCGGGCTGCGCTGAGCATCCACGCAGTCCACGCGAACGGTGCGTGTGCGCCGTTCGCGCCGCTACGCGCTCATTGCGAGCGCATTCGCGCCGACGTGCCAGCGCAGGCATTCGACGACGAGCGCGTGATTGGCTTCGGAGCCGAGCCCCGCGATCGTCATCGCGCCGACGATGCCGGCCCCGGCGACCCGCAACGGCACACCGCCGCCGTCGAGCGCATAGTCGTCGTCCGACAGGCCCTGCGAGCGCAGCGACCAGCCGGCACGCCGGAAGCAAGCGCCGACCGCGAGCGAACTCTGGCCGAACCGCAGCACCGTGTTCTGCCGGCGGCGGATCGCATCGCCGTCGTGCGCGCCGCTGCCGTCGAGCGCGCAGTAGAACAGTGGTGCGTGCCCGCCGACGATGCCGACCGCGATCGGCAGCCCGCGTCGCGACGCGAGGTTGACCGCGATTTCGCCCATTCGACGTGCGACGGCCGCATTGAAGTGCGGCAGGGCCGGGTTCGACGCGTCGTCGTCGAAGGCGTGGGGTGCAAGGCGAAAGGGGGGCGTCACCATGGCGGCTCCGTAGCGTGGCCGGCGCGGTACGCGCGTGCCGGGCGTCGCATCGTCAGGGGCCGCGCGAGGGCCCGTGTTCCATTCAGTGCTTCGGCGTTTCAGCACGTCAGCACTTCTTCAGCACTTCAACGTTTCGGCGCCGCGTCGAGCATCCACTCATGCGCGGGATCGTTCTTGAACGCCCACGCGCGGCTCGGGCCCGCCATCACGTTCAGGTAGTACAGGTTGTAGCCGTGAGGCGCGACCACCGGGTGATAGCCGCGCGGCACCATCACGACGTCGTGGTTCTCGACCGCGCACGCTTCGTCGAGGCTGCGGTCGTCCGTGTACACGCGCTGGAACGCGAAACCCTGCGGCGGATCGATCCGGTGGTAATAGGTTTCCTCGAGCGACGTCTCGTCGGGCGCCGCGTCGCGGTCGTGCTTGTGCGGCGGATAGCTGCTCGAATGGCTGGCCGGCGTGACGACTTCGACGACGAGCAGCCGGTCGGCGGCCGGATTGTCGCCCATCAGGATGTCGCATACGTAGCGCGTGTTGGTGCCTTGCCCGCGCACCGAACGGCGCATCCGCTCGCCGTCGAGGCGCAGCACGCGCTTGTCGCCGCTCGCGTACGGCGCGGTGCACAGCGCGACTTCCGCATCGCGCGTCGCGACCAGCGTGACGCGCTTGCCGCCCGGCACGTACAGCGCGTCCGGCGACACGTCCTCGAACACGCTGTCGCGCTTGCCGAGTGCATCGTAGGTTTCGCCGTCGACTTCGGCACGCACGGTGCCCGTCAGCACCACGACGCACAGTTCGCGCGTGCCGGTGTCGAGCGTTTCCGTGTCGCCGGCCTTCAGGCGCAGCGCGCGAAAGCCGACGTGCTTCCAGCCGGCCGATTCGGGCGTGACGTTACAGATCTCGCGGTCGGCGGATGCCTTGATCAGCAGGGGAGAAATCGTCATGAAATGGGTCTCCGCAATAGGGTAGGGCTCGAGCGCTCACGCGCCTGCGTGCCGTCTTACGCGCTCAACCGGTCGACGATTGCGCGCAGCGATTCGTAGCCTTTCTTCGCATACGCATAGCTCGGCGCGACGGCCGGGTCCTGCTCGGCCTCGACGACGAGCCAGCCTTCATAGCCAGCGTCCTTCAGCGTGCGCAGCGTCGCGTCGTAGTCGAGCGCGCCGTCGCCCGGCACCGTGAAGGTGCCGTTGATCACGCCGTTCAGGAAGCTCCAGCCGTCGTTGCGCGCCTGGTTGACGACCTGCGGCCGCACGTCCTTGCAATGCACGTGCGCGACGCGCGACACGTGCTTCTTCAGCAGCGCGACCGGGTCGGCCGCGCCGCCGAAATACGCGTGGCCCGTGTCGAACAGCAGGAACACCTTCGCCGGATCGGTCAGCGCCATCAGCCGGTCGACGTCGTCCGGCGACTCGACGTATGCGCCCATGTGGTGATGGTAGGCAAGCTTGATGCCGTACGTGTCGAGCAGGTGCGCGCCGAATGCGTCGAGGCGCGCCGCATAGCGCCGCCACGCTGCGTCGTCGACGAAACGCGGCCGCTTCGCGACCGGCGTGTCGATGTTGCCCTGGATCGTGCCCGCGCATTCGCCGTACACGACGACTTTCACGTCGTTGTACTGCAGCTTCGTCATGTGCGCGCGGCAGTGCTCGATTTCGGCGGCGACCGCATCGGCATCGGTCATGCCCGGCGCGAGCTCCGCGAGGAAGCCCGAATACCAGCCCGATACGCACACGAGCCCGAATTCGGCGAGCTTCGCCTTCAGTTCGGGGCCCGTCTTCGGAAACTTGTTGCCGAGCTCGAAGCCCGCATAGCCGATTTCGGCGCCTTCCTTCAGCGCCGTTTCGAGCGGCGTCTCGCCGCCGAGCGACGGCAGGTCGTCGTTCATCCACGACAGGGGATTGATACCGATGCGGACGTTCCAGCTCATGACGTGTTTCCTGGTTCGAATGGTGTTGTCTCGGCGCGGCCGATGGAAAGGGTGAGCGGATCAGCGCCGCTGGCGGTTTTTCGCGTCGAGATACGCGCGGTGTGCGTCCACGACGCCGGCGCGTTCGGACACCTGCGGCACCGCGACTTCCCACCACGCGCCGCCGTCGTCGGTCGTGCGCTGGTGCGTAGTGTCGATCACGAGCACCTGGCTGGTCGTCGCCGCACGCGCGCGCTTCATTTCGTGGCGCAGCTCGCCGACGTCGCGCACGTGCACGGCTTCGGCGCCCATCGAGCGTGCATGCATCGCGAAGTCGATCGTCGAGCGTTCGCCGCCTTCGGGCACGCAGTCGTCGAGCATGTTGTTGAAGCTCGCGCCGCCGCAATTGAGTTGCAGCCGCTCGATGCAGCCGTAGCCGCGGTTGTCGAGGATCACGACGATGATCTTGCGGCCGAGCATCACGGAGGTCGCGAGTTCCGCGTTGAGCATCATGTACGAGCCGTCGCCGACGATCACGATGACTTCGCGCTCGGGCCGCGCGAGCTTCGCGCCGAGGCCGCCCGCGACTTCGTAGCCCATGCACGAATACGCATAGTCCATGTGGTAGTTGCCCGGTACGCCGCTGCGCCACAGTTTGTGCAGTTCGGCCGGCAGCGTGCCGGCCGCGCAGACGACCAGATCGTCGCGCGCGCTGTCACGCCCCGCGTCGGCCGCGGAGTCGCGCACCGCGCCGATCACTTCGGCGTCGTACGGCAGCGTGTCCTTCGGAATCCGGGTGGTCAGCTCCGTCACGCGCGCGTTCCACGCGGCGGCCTGGTCGCGGTTCGCGGCGGTCCACGCCGGATCGGCGCGCCAGCCGGCCAGCGCGGCCGACAGTTGCCCGAGGCCGGTGCGCGCATCGGCCACCAGTTGCCGGCCGCGCTTCTTGCCCGCGTCGAACGGCTGCACGTTCAGGCTCAGCAGCGTCGCGTCGCCGTAGAGCGCGTGCGAGCCGGTCGTGAAATCCTGCAGCCGCGTGCCGACCGCGAACACGACGTCGGCCTGCGCGGCCGCGCGGTTCGCGGCGGGCGAGCCCGTCACGCCGATCGAGCCGAGGTTCAGCGGGTGATCCCACGCGAGGCTGCCCTTGCCGGCCTGCGATTCGGCGACCGGCACGCCGTGCGTGTCGGCGAACGCGTGCAGTGTATCCCACGCCTGGCTGTACAGCACGCCGCCGCCGGCGACGATCAGCGGCTTCTTCGCGGCCTTCAGCACGTCGAGCGCATCGGCGAGCTCGAGCGCGTCGGCCGGCGGCCGGCGCATCCGGATCAGCGGCGGCGCGAAGAAATCCTCGGGCCAGTCGTACGCGAAGGTCTGCACGTCCTGCGGCAGCGCGAGGCACACGGGTCCGCATTGCGCGGGATCGATCATTACCTGGATCGCGCGCGGCAGCGCGACGAGCAGTTGCTCGGGCGACGTGATGCGGTCGAAGTAGCGCGTGACTGGCCGGAAGCAGTCGTTCGCGCTGACGTCGCCCTGTTCGAAATCCTCGACCTGCTGCAGCACCGGGTCGGGCAGCCGCGACACGAACACGTCGCCGGGCAGCAGCAGCAGCGGCAAGCGGCCGACGTGCGCGAGCGCGGCCGAAGTCAGCATGTTGGTGGCGCCGGGGCCGATGCTCGACGTCGCGGCCATCATCCGCTGGCGGAAATTCGCTTTCGCGAACGCGACGGCCGCATTGGCCATCCCTTGCTCGTTGTGCGCGCGAAACGTCGGCAGCCGGCCTTTCTCCGCGTGCAGCGCTTCGCCGAGCCCGGCCACGTTGCCGTGGCCGAAGATCGCGAACACGCCGCCGCAGTACGGCAGGATCTCGGTGCGGCCGTCGGGCTGGACGACTTCGGCGCGCAGGGCGGCCAGGTAGCGCACGAGCGCCTGGCTGACGGTCAGTCTTACGGTGGTGGTCATCGTCGTTCGATAGAGAGAAGTCGGGTGGTCGTCACGAACACGGGCATCAGGCCGCGGCGGCGCGCGCGGCGGTACGGCGGCCCAGCCACGCGTCGACCAGTTGCGCGAAGTTGCCGGCCACTTCGTCGATCAGCGCCTGATCGTCGATCCGGCCCGCGAACCAGTTCAGCGACGCATCGGCCCACAACGTGCGCCCGACCATGAAGCCCTTGACGATCGGGTTGGTCGCCGAGCGGAAGCTGTCGACGAGGTATTGCAGCGGCTGGTTCAGCCCGAGGATCACCGCGCCGCGGCAATGCGGGTCGCGCTCGGCGATCAGCGCGGCGAGCCGCGCCCAGCCGTCGGCGGTGAGCGGCGTGAGCTTCCACCATTCGGGCTTCACGCCGAGGTTGTAGAAGCGCGCGATCGTGCGCAGCACCGCGTCGTCCTCGGTGCCGGCCGGCGTGACCGCGCGCGGCGGAATCATTTCCAGCAGCAGCTCGTTGCCGCTCGCGCGCGTGGCTTCCCACAGTTCCAGCACGCGCTGCTCCTGCTCGACGCGCAGGTCGACAGGGTCGTCGGGGTGATAGTGGACGAGGCACTTCACGACCTGTTCGGTCGGCCAGTGCGTGAGCGACGAGCCGACCGAGCGCGTGTCGTCGAAGCGCAGCGGCCGCGAGCCCGGCAGCTCGACCGGACGGCCGACCCACCAGCCGCGCCCGGTGGCCGACGCGAGCGCGTCGCTACCGTACGCGCCGCCGTCGATCAGCACGCCGACGTGGCCGGCGATGCCGCGATCGCGCTCGACCTGTTCGACCGCGCGCACGAGCAGGCGCTTCAACGTCTTGATCCGCGCTTCGTCCGCGCCGGCCTGCACCGCCAGCTCGTAGAACTGGCTGCGATGGTCGAACGCCATCACGCACAGGTCGTCCCATTCTCGGCGTGGCACCGTCACGCGATGCAGGTGCGCGAGCGTGCGGTCGGCGTCGACCTGCGGATTGCGGCTGCCGTCGAACCAGTGCGCGAGTTCCGCCGGCGTCGGCATCGCGGCCGAGCACGCATGGCGCGACACGACGATCGCGCCGCACGCGTTCGCGATGCGCGTCGATTCGGCCCAGTCGCGCCCGCGCAGCAGCCCCGACAGCAGGCCGGACAGGAACGCATCGCCCGCGCCGAGCACGTTGAGCACCTCGACGCGCTCGCCGAGAAAGGTCGGCGCAGCGTCGATGCCGGCCGGAATGTCGCCTTCGATCACGCAGCAGCCGAGCGCGCCGCGCTTGACGACCAGCGTCGCGTTCGTGATCGCGCGCACCGCCTGCAACGACCCGATCAGGTCATGCGGCACACCGCCCGCGATCAGGAATTCCTCCTCGGTGCCGACCAGCAGATCGAATTCGCCGAGTACCTGCTGCAGTTGCCGTGTCACCTGCGCGTCGGGCACGTAGCGGTTTTCGCCGGCGCCGCGCGCGGTCAGTCCCCACAGCACCGGCCGGTAGTCGATGTCGAGGATGCGGACCGCGCCGTGGCGGCGCGCATAGCCGAGCGCAGTCAGCGACGCTTCGCGCGTGCCCGACGTCGACAGATGCGTGCCGGTGATCGCCAGTGCGCGGCAACCGGCGATGAAATCCTCGCTGATCTCGTCGGCGCGCACGGCCATGTCCGCGCAGTTCTCGCGCACGAACAGCAGCGGGAACGTATCGCGATCCTTCAGCCCGAGCAGCACCAGCGCGGTGAGGCGCTCGCGGTCGGTCTGCAGCTGGCTCGTGTCGCAGCCTTCGCGCTCGAGCGTCTCGCGCAGGAAGCAGCCCATCTGCTCGTCGCCGACGCGCGAAATCATCGCGGTCTTCAACCCGAGCCGCGCGACGCCGAACGCGACGTTGCCCGACGAGCCGCCGAGATACATCTGGAAGCTGCGCGCGTCCTCGAGGCGGCTGCCGTACTGCTGCGCATAGAGATCCACGGCCACGCGGCCGAGGCAGGCGAGATCGATGGGGCGGTCACTCGGAAAGTTCAGCAGGCTCATATCACGTGTCACGCTCGCGGCCGGCGTTCGGCGCTGCCGGCAGATTAGGGGACCGATCCGGTGGCGACTGTCCGCGGCCTATGCCGCACGACACGAGGCTGCCTGCCACCGGGAGTCGGGCTACGGAACGGAGTCTAGACTTTTTGGAAATACAGTTCCCTAGGTGAAATCACGTAGAAATAAATTTCCAAATTTTCGAGGAAGTGATCTACAGTTTCATCCGGATGCTTCAGTCCCGATCGGACCAGATCGGACTCGGCCCGGCGGCGCGCAACGCGCCGTCTTCCGCCCCCGGAGATGAGGAGACAGATTGATCATGAAGACCAAGCTGATGGCCGTCGCGGCCGCCGCGATCCTGGCTGCGCCGCTCGCGCATGCCGAGAAGATCGGCGTGACGATGGCATCGTTCGACGACACGTTTCTGACCATCCTGCGCAACAGCATCGCCGATTCGGCGAAGAAGGACGGCGCGACGGTGCAGATCGAGGACGGCGGCAATGACGTCGGCAAGCAGTTGAGCCAGGTCCAGAACATGATCGCGCAGAAGGTCGACGCGATCATCGTGAATCCGGTCGATACCGACGCGACGCCGAAGATCACGAAGATGGTGACCGCGGCGAAGATCCCGCTCATCTACGTGAACCGCAAGCCGGTCGATTTCGACAAGCTGCCGGCCGGCGTCGCGGTCGTCGCGTCCGACGAAAAGCAGTCGGGCACGCTGCAGGCGCGCCAGGTGTGCAAGCTGCTCGGCGGCAAGGGCGACCTCCTGGTGCTGATGGGCGAGCTGTCCAACGAATCGGCGCGCGCGCGCACCAAGGACATCGAGGACGTGATCGCGACGAAGGAATGCGCGGGCATGAAGATCGTCGACAAGCGCGAAGGCAAGTGGAGCCGCACGCAGGGCCAGGACATCACGATGAACTGGCTGAGCTCCGGGACCAAGTTCGACGCGATCGTGTCGAACAACGACGAAATGGCGATCGGCGCGATCAACGCGCTGAAGGCCGCGCGCAAGCTCACGCCGAAGACGGTCGTCGCCGGTATCGACGCGACGCCGGACGGGCTCGCGGCGATGAAGGCCGGCGAGCTGAAGGTGTCGGTGTACCAGAACGCGACCGGGCAGGGCGCGCAGGCGGTGGCCGCGGCGCTCAAGCTCGCGAAGAAGCAGCCGGTCGATCGCTACGTGAACGTGCCGTTCGAACTCGTGACGCCGGAGAACATGAACCAGTACGCGAAGCACTGACCGGTTTTTCCGCTGAACTGCGCGGGCCCGGCGCGACCGGGTTCGCGCGCGATTTTCGAGGAACGTCCATGTTTACAGCCAGGATCGCGCGCTCGATGGCCAGCGAAAGCGCGCCGGCCGCGTCGTCCGCCGCGCCCGGTTCGTCCGGTGCGCCCATGGCCGACTGCGTGCTCGAGGTGCGCGGCGTCGGCAAGTCCTTTCCCGGCGTCGTCGCGCTCGACGGCGTGCAGTTCCGCGTGCGCCGCGGCACCGTGCATGCGCTGATGGGTGAGAACGGCGCCGGCAAGTCCACGCTGATGAAGATCATTGCGGGCGTCTACACGCCCGACCAGGGCGAAATCCTGATCAACGGCGAACCGGTCGTGCTGAACGGCCCG
>NZ_BCPP01000186.1:0-8842 GCF_016586125.1 Burkholderia sp. E168m23 | reverse complement strand
ATGTGGGCGGCGCTGTACACGTACACGCCCGAGCTGTACGGCACCGGGGCGCGTGCGACGGGTTCGGGCTTCGCGTCGGCGATCGGCCGGATCGGCTCGCTGATCGGGCCTTACGTGGTCGGCGTCGTGTTGCCGGTGTTCGGCCAGGGCGGCGTGTTCACGCTCGGCGCGCTGTCGTTCATCGCGGCGGCCGTCGCCGTGTGGACGCTCGGGATCGAGACGAAGGGCCTCGCGCTGGAACAACTGGCGGCAGGCGACGATGCGGGCGGCAGCGGCCGGTATCCGGCGGCGGCAGCGGACGAGGCGTCCTGATCGCTAACGTTGGTTTTCAAGCTGCTTCGAGCCGAATCCAGGCACTCGATCTCGACATCGCTCTGCCGATGCACGGTCCGGCGATCACGCAAGACATCCCGCGCGTGCTCGCCGGCGCAATCGCTCACGGCAAAACCGCCGCCGCGTCAGCCGCGGAGGCGGTAATACGACAGGGGTACCGCAGCGGCCGTCACGCGTCGGCGACGACGAACTCTTCGGCCGCCTTGCGCTGGACCGCGGCCATCACGGCCAGTTCGCGCTTGCTGCGCGCGTCGCCGGACACGACACCCGTCGCGTGCTTCGCTTTCGCACCCAGCGGGAAGAAGACGAACGACGCGCCGGCCGGCGCTGCCGGCTCCGCGCGCAGGCGTTTGTTCAGGATTTTCAGGTACTTCTTCTTCGAGACTTCCTTAGCAGCCATGGCGCCCTCCGCGTAAACGTGGTGTGGACCAGCATACCAGCTTTGCCGAGGCGCTCCGTGACAGCGGCCGCGCGAATCGATCTGCTTTAAAATGGAGCCCGCTTACGCGACCTGCCGCACCGCCCGCGGCCGCATGTCCTCATCGGAGCGCTTCCATGCATGTCGAGTTGTTCGCGCAGCATCACGCTTGCCCCGGCTGGCAGGGCGACATGGCCCGACGCATTACCGCATTCGACTGGTCGGCCACCGGGCTCGGCCCGCTCGACGGCTGGTCCGCCAGCCTCGTCGCGGCCGTCCGCACCGTGCTCGCCTCGCCGCTGCCGCTGGTGATGCTGTGGGGCCGCCCCGGCTACATGATCTACAACGACGCGTATGCCGGATTCGCCGGCGGCCGTCACCCGTATCTGCTCGGTCAGCCGGTCGAACTCGGCTGGCCCGAAGTCGCCGATTTCAACCGAAACGTGATGAACACCTGCCTCGCCGGCGGCACGCTGTCCTATCGCGACAAGGCCCTCGTGCTGCTGCGCAGCGGCCGCCCGGAAGATGTCTGGATGGATCTGCACTATAGCCCGCTGCCCGACGACGAGGGTGCACCGGGCGGCGTGCTCGCCGTCGTGGTCGAGACCACCGAGCGCGTGCTCGCCACGCGCCATCGCGATCGCGCGGAAGCGGCGCTGCAGGCCTCCAATGCCGAGCTGCGCGAGCTGACTGAAACGCTCGAACAGCGCGTGACCGACGCGATCGCCGAGCGTGCGGCGATCGAGGAGCAGTTGCGTCACGCCCAGAAGATGGAAGCGATCGGCAACCTGACCGGCGGCATCGCGCACGACTTCAACAACGTGCTGCAGGTGATCAGCGGCAACCTGCAGATCCTCTCCGTCGAACTCGGCGCCCATGCGAGCGCGCAGCCGCGGATCGAGAACGCGAACAATGCCGTGCGGCGCGGCGCGCAACTGGCGTCGCACCTGCTCGCGTTCGCGCGACGCCAGCCGCTTGCGCCGACCACGCTGAACCCGTGCCGGCTGATCGACGGCATGAACGAGATGCTGCACCGCGTGCTCGGCGAAACCGTGCGGATCGTCTCCGCGCTGGCGCCCGACGTCGGCAACGTGCTCGCCGACCGGCACCAGCTCGAAAACGCGCTGCTGAATCTCGCGATCAATGCGCGCGATGCGATGCGCGGCGGCGGCACGCTGACGATCGCCGCGTACAACAGCACGCAGCCCGGCCACGCGGCCGGCACGCGCGGCACAACGATGCCGCCCGGCGAATACGTGACGTTCGAGATCGCCGACACGGGCATCGGCATGACGGCCGACGTGCTCGAACGGGTCTTCGAACCCTTCTTCACGACCAAGCCGGACGGCGAAGGCACCGGGCTCGGGCTCAGCATGGTGTTCGGTTTCGTCAAGCAGAGCGGCGGCCACGTGTCGATCGACAGCACGCCCGGCCAGGGCACCACCGTGCGCCTCACGTTTCCGCGCTGCCACGAGGCAGCCGACGAACCTGCCCGCACGCCGCAGCACGACGCGGTGCGCGGCCGCGAAACGATCCTCGTCGTCGAGGACGATGCGGATGTCCGGCTGACGGTGGTCGACATGCTCGCGCAGCTCGGCTACAAGGTCATCACGGCGTCCGACGGCGAAGCCGCGCTGCGCGTGCTCGACAGCGAAACGCCGATCGATCTGCTGTTTACCGACGTGATCATGCCGGGCCGCGTGAAGGGCGGCGAACTCGGACGCCGCGCCGCGCTGCGCAAGCCGCCGTTGCCGGTGCTGTTCACGTCCGGCTATACGCGCGACGAAATCTTCCACGCGGGGCGGCTCGACCCCGGCGTGATGCTGCTCGGCAAGCCGTACCGGCGCGACGAACTCGCGGCCCGGATTCGCAGCGTGCTCGATGCGCAGCAGGCCGACGCGGCATGACGCATCGCCGATACGGCGCCTTTCGCGATTTCGACCGCCGCTGAATTTTTTGCCCGCGATGTCGATTCCCGTCGCCGTCGCGCGTCGTGTTGTCGTAACCGATCGTTTTGCCGTCGTACCGCCGGCAAACGCCCTATTCCCGTTCAAGGAGAAACGACAATGCGCGTCATGGTCATCGTCAAAGCCACCGCCGATTCCGAATCCGGCCAAATGCCCGACACCGAACTCATGGCTGAAATGGGCCGCTTCAATGAAGAACTCGTGAAAGCCGGCATCCTGCTCGCCGCCGACGGGTTGCGCCCGAGCAGCCACGGCAAGCGCGTGCACTTTTCCGGCAAGAACCGCTCGGTCATCGACGGTCCGTTCGCCGAAACGAAGGAACTCGTCGCCGGCTACTGGCTCTGGCAGGTCAAATCGATGGAGGAAGCCGTCGAATGGGTGAAGCGCTGCCCGAACCCGATGCCCGGCGACTCCGACATCGAGATCCGCCCGCTGTTCGAGATGGAGGATTTCGGCGACGCATTCACGCCGGAGCTGCGCGAGCAGGAAGCGCGGATGCGTGCGGAAGTCGACGCCCGACAGCAGCGCTGAGCGGCAGGCCGGCGGCGCACACGCCCCGGAGGAGCCGGTTGACGAGCCCTGGTCAGTAACGTATCGTTTTGATACGTTACTGACCAGGGCTCGTCATGCATTCCCGTTTCGACCGTTTCCGCTCGACCCCGCTCGGCGCCCAGCTCGAAGCGCTGATCGAGCAGCCCGAGCGCTATCTCGAGTTCGCGGCGCTGTCGCGCGTCGGCGTCGCCGCGATCGGCGCGATCCAGGACGAGATCGCGCACAAATTCCCCGAAATCGAAACCGACACGACGGCCCGCCAGTTCTGCGGCGCGATGGTCGCCGACGTGA
Source organism: Burkholderia sp. E168m23 (assembly GCF_016586125.1). Taxonomy (NCBI): domain Bacteria; kingdom Pseudomonadati; phylum Pseudomonadota; class Betaproteobacteria; order Burkholderiales; family Burkholderiaceae; genus Burkholderia; species Burkholderia sp. E168m23. The sequence goes on along the minus strand of NZ_BCPP01000186.1, from coordinate 5,281 downwards.
TGCGCCGCCGCGGCCACGAGGTCGTGCAGGCGCGCGGCCGGCTCGGCGGTGCGCTGTTCAGCTATGGCGCGGTGTTCAGCGCGTGCCCGCACCGGCTGCCGTTCGCCGACGTCGTCGCCGCGCTGGCGCGCATGCCGGCCCGGCTCGCCGCCTATGCGGCGCATGTGCCGGCCGCGCTGGCCACGCGCCGCCCGGCCGGCACCGGCTTCTCGCTGGTCGAACATGCGTGCCACCTGCGCGATCTCGATGCGGTGTTCGCCGCGCGCATCGACGCCGTGCGCAGGGCCGAGCTGCCCGTGATCGAGTCCGTCGACGGCACCGCGCTCGCCGCGCAACGCGACTACCTCGCGCAGCCGCTCGATCTCGCCGTCGCGGCGTTCGTCAGCGGGCGCGCCGCGCTGTGCGCCACCGCGGCCGCGCTGGAGCCGGCGCAACTCGCACGCTGCGGACTGCGCGACGGCATCCGCCGCATGTCGCTCGACGAACTCGTGCGCGAGCTGCTCGACCACGATCGCACGCACGGGCTCGAACTCGACGAACTGCTCGCCGAACTCGAATTGCCGCCGCTTCCTTCAGCACACGCCGCATGATCCAGCCCACGCCCGTCGTCTTCATTCACGGTTTCATCGGCACGTTCGACGTGCGCGGATGGAACGGCCCGCATCTGCGCCCCGACCTGCTCGGCTACGGCGTGCATCGCGCCGCGCCGCCCGACACGATCTCGCTTGCCGCGCAGGTCGAGCATGTGCGACAAACCGTCGAGATGCACTTCGGGATGCAGCCGGTCGATGTCGTCGGCCATTCGGTCGGCGGCGCGATCGCGATGCTGTTCGCGCATGCGCACCCCGAACGCGTGCGGCGCATCGTCAACGTCGAAGGCAACTTCACGCTCGACGATGCGTTCTGGTCGGCATCGGTCGGCCGCATGACGCCCGGCGAAGCCGACACAATGCTCGACGGCCTGCGCGCGGCCCCGCTCGACTGGCTGCGCGGCGCGATAGACGCACCGTCGCCGGGCCAGCTCGACGACGCACGCCGCTGGCTCGCGCATCAGCCGGCATCGACGCTGCGCGCGATGGGCCGCTCGGTGGTCGACACGACCGGCGATGCGGGCTACCTGCCGGCGCTCGCACAGGTGTTCGACCGTCATCGCGTGTGGCTGATCGCCGGCGAACGCTCGCGCGCGGGCTGGCACGTGCCGGCCTTCGCGCTCGCACGCTGCGCCGGCTTCGACACGATCGCCGGCTGCGGGCACCTGATCGCGGCCGAGCGGCCCGACGCATTGCGCGCCACCCTCGAACGCATCGTAGGCGAGCCGTCTGCCTGACAACCCGTAGGATTCGCCGAAATATGGTTGAAAGGCGCGGTTGCTAGAGTCGCCGGAACAGGGTTTTCCCGGCATCCGGCCGGACTGGATCGACACATGCAAGGATCGATGCGCCTGGCACGTACTTTCTGGCTGCTTCTGCTGCTCGCCGTCACGAGCCCTGCCTTCGCCTTTCACGCGCGGGTCGTCGCGATTCCGAGCGCCGCGATGAGCGAAACGCTCAAGGCCACCATCGTGCTGCCCGACGATTACGCGCGCGACAACCACGGCGAGCGTTACCCCGTCGTCTATCTGCTGCACGGCTCGGGCGGCGACCATACCGACTGGACGTCGAACACGCACATCGCCGCGCTCGCCGACCGTTATCACGTGATCCTCGTGATGCCCGACGGCGGACACGAAAGCTGGTACATCGACAGCCCGTTCGATTCGGGCAGCCGCTACGAGACCTTCGTCGGCGATGAAGTCGTGTCCTATGTCGACCTGCATTTCCGCACGATCGCCACCCAGCATGCGCGCGCGATCACCGGGCTCAGCATGGGCGGCTTCGGCGCACTGCGCATCGCACTCGACCGGCCCGAGACGTTCGGCGCGGTCGGCAGCATCAGCGGCGCGGTCGATCCGCGCTGCTGCACGGACGAGCCGGGGATCGCCCACGTGTTCGGCGATCCCGACCGCCATCCGTCGTTCTGGAACCGCAACGTGATCGCCGAAAGCGCGCGGGCGTTCGTGCGCGCGCATCTCGACCTGACGATCGATTGCGGCCGCGACGACGCATTCGTCGACTCGAACCGCACGCTGCACGAACGGCTCGTCGCGCTCGGCGTGCCGCACGACTATGCGGAGCGCCCGGGCGGCCATACGTGGGATTACTGGGCGAATGCGATCCGCTACCAGATGCGGTTCTTCGCGACGTCGTTCCAGCATCGCGGTTACGCGTCTCGTGCCGCGCCGTCCGCGCCGGGCATGACTCGCGCGGGCTGACGCACGGCTAGCCTTTAGCCCTTACAGCGGCCGCTATCCGGTCGCAGGCTGCCAGGCCTGAAAATCGAAACGGGATGATGGACCGGCACGTCGGGCAACACACCCCGGCAAGAAGATGAACGCGCGCCGCCCGACGCGCGAAAAGAGAAACGACGAAGCCGTCAGTTGCCGTGCGTGGTGTCCGCGCCGACGACGCGATCGAAGAATTCCTGCGCACGCGCCAGCTCGTCGAGCGCGCGATCGAGACGCGACATCGCGCGGGCGTATTCGGCCGACGAGCCGTCGTCGTCGCTTTCGCCGCGCACCGCGCGAAACGCCTGGTCGACGTTGCGCGTCGCTTCGACGAAGCGTTGTGCGGCCTGTGCTTCCGGCGAACAGATGTGGGTCGACATCGACACTCCTCCCTCGGGATTGCAGTGTGAAGCACGCCGACGCTCAGTGTGCGTGGTACGCATGTCGGCGGCGTGAACCACGAGCCGCCGCGTGTCGACGCATCGGCCGCCGCACCGCGCGCTTCGTGCCGATTGTCGCTCCGCGCTCGCCGATCCGCTACGGCGAGATTGCAACAAATTCTTGCGCGAACGGCGTCGTGCGTGGCGTCACGCGCGCCCGACGCGCGGATGCGCCAACCCCGCGAACGCGGCCGCTTCGCCCGGCGACAGGTCGAACAGATCGCCGGTGAGATCGCGCGGATGCTCGGCCGCGGGCCGGTTGCGCAGGCGCGCGACATGCGTGGGCGCGACATACGCGGCGGCCGTTTCGAGCGGCGGCACGTCGAACAGATCGCGCGTGACGCCGCGCACGGCATCCGTCGGCGAACGGCCGCGCAGGCGCGCGACCAGCTCGACGAAGCGATCGAAATCGCCCGCGCGCGTGGCCTTGTTCACTTCCGCGAGATCGCGCGCCTTCAGCACGCACGGCTGCGCAAGCCGCACGAAATACGGCGCCTCGAGCTCGACCGACAGCGCGAGCGGATAGCTCTTGCCCGTCTGCTCCTTCGCCCGCCCGATGCAGTCGACCACGGCCGCCCCTTGCGCGGCGCCCAGCGGCTTGCCGGTGCTCACGCTGCGCAGGTGGTCGGGAAACACGCGCAACTGCGTGCCGACCGTCAGCGCGGTGGACGACGCGCACACGAGCGCGTAGTGCTGCTCGCGACGCCGGCCCGACGGCAACGTCGAGCGGCTGGCGATGAACGTATGCGGCGGCAACGGCCGCACCTGCCCGCTGGCGTCGACCCACGCATTCCACAGCAGCGCGTCCTTGCGCGCGCCCGCACGCGGACGCGACGCGACCGGCGAAAACAGTGCGAGCAACGAACCCGTGCGATGCGCGGCGACCTGCGCGCTGCTGCCGAGCGGCTGGTTGATGCCCCACAGAAAACGCCCGCCCCCGAGCCGGCGCTCCCATTCCTTGCGGAGCACGACGGTCGGCAGTTCCTCGCCGGACTCGGTACCGATCTTGGTCCAGCAGAACGTGGGAGGGAGGTGTTTCAGTGTCATCAACTTTCTCGGGATACAGCCTCGCTGCTGACAGCAAGCCCATTCAACAGCCGTAACTGTATAGGTATAATGCATCGCATGGAAGCCCCGGACCAGGATTTTCCCGTTCAAGACCTGTTGCGCCGCCTGATGGCAGACACACGCTCGTCCAGCGAAATCGCGCGACTTTCCGGGGTCAGCCAGCCCACCGTATCGCGCCTTCGGCTGTCGAACGGGCACCGGCTGCGCCGTAGCGCGCCATTCAACAAGCTATGCAGTTTCTATGGGGTCGACACCGAGCCGTCGCGCCGCCGGTACAACGACCTGCTGCGCGACGCGATCGTCGACGCGTGGGACGGCTCGGACGAGCACGGGCGCGCGCTGCTGGTCGTGATTCAGGGGCTGAAGGATTTGCAGGCGAAGGCGGATGACGGGTAATCGCGGCAACGTACCCGGTCATTCATCAAGATTGAACGTGATCGGCACGCGCGCTCGCATCGGCGTCGGCGCGCCGTTTTCTATATGCGCGGCGCAGCGGCTTGCCAGCACCGCATCGCGCGCCGCGGCATCGAGGCGCGGATAGCCGCTGCCGGCGGCAGCGACACGCGCGGCGACCACCCGGCCGCATCGGTTTCCGGTTCGACGAGCGCGGTGCCGCGTTCGCCCCTGCCGTCGCCCCTGCCGTCGCCCGGACCGCGCCTCGTCAGCAATCGCACGCCGCGCCGCATTGCGCGAGCGAATTCTCCTTGCTGCGAAAAACCAGCGGCTGTTCGTCGCTCGGCGCACGACGTCGCGCGAACTGCACGGCCTGTTCGACCTGACCGTGATGGGCGGACTTCGCACACACCGGATCGGCCTCCCGCGGGTCGCCGGCCAGCAGGTAGGCCTGACACCGGCAACCACCGTGATCCGCATGCCGCTCGTCGCACGTACGACACGGCTCGCGCATCCAGTCGTCGCCGCGAAACGCGTTGAACGCGTCGCTGTCGTACCAGATGTCCCGCAGTGAACGGTCGCGCACGTTCGGCAACGCGAGCCCCGGCAGCGACCGCGCGGCATGGCACGGCAGCGCGGTACCGTCCGGCGCGACGCCGAGGAACACCGAGCCCCAGCCGTTCATGCAGGCCTTCGGGCGGCGCTCGAAATAGTCGGGCACGACGAACAGGATCTTGCAACGCTCGCCGATCAGCTTGCGATAGCGGTTGACCGTGTCCTCCGCCTCGCGCACCTGCTCGACGGTCGGCATCAACTGGTCGCGATTGAGCATCGCCCAGCCGTAGTACTGCGTGTTCGCGAGCTCCAGGTAATCGGCGCCGAGATCGAGCGCCATCTCGATGATCTGCCCCACGTGCGGCAGGTTGTAGCGATGCAGCACGCAGTTGAGCACCATCGGGTAACCGTGCGCCTTGATCAGCCGCGCCACGTCGCGCTTCAGTTCGAACGTGCGTGTGCTGGTCAAGAAATCGTTTAGCTCGCGCGTCGAATCCTGCAG
>NZ_BCPP01000185.1:0-8847 GCF_016586125.1 Burkholderia sp. E168m23 | reverse complement strand
CGAGAACGCGCCGAGCGAGGCGTTGCCGAACGTCGCTTCCCAGCCGCCGTTTGCCGGCAGGATGTAGAACGACCCGAGCGCTGAACCAAAGCGAAATCCCTTCATTTCCGTTCTCCCTTTCTGATCACGAGCGATTCTGTTGTGCCGCCTGCCGGCTCGGCCGGCTGTGGCCCGACTGGCTGCTTGCGCCGGGTTCCGTGTCGAACGTCGTGGCGAAGCGTCAGTGCATGGAACAAAGTCTACGTCCGCGCCCCGCTCGGATGGTGCAGGTAGAACGTCTTCTCGAAACAAAAATTCTTTTTTAAAAACAATAATTTATTTGCGTCGTTTTGTATTGCGGAAAGTTTTTCGGCATCGCGAAACGGCGAATTTGTGCCGTGCACCACGAATTTTTATAACGCAGTGACTTGTTCCGCATCGTGAAAAATTGGCGGGTTTGCGGACCATCGGGGCCGCGAGCGCGTATGCCAGGGCGGGGCGGAAGGTGGAAATCTCGTTTGCTGGCCGGCGCAAAGGGCCGGCAGGTGAGTAACGATGGTTGCCGAGACGCCGCCCGGCGACGCTTGCCGCGGCGTATCGCCGCCCGCGGGGGCGGCGGCGTTTTTCGATCCGGCCCTGCGGTTATGATGACGCGACCGTCGCGGCTGTCGCGCGGCGCTGCATGAACAACGAGGATCGATTGATGAGACGGAGAACCTTCCTGTCGCGCGCCATCGGCGTCGCGGCCGCGTCGCTGTTCGCGCGCACCGCGTCGGCGCAGCATGCCGGTCACGCGGGCATGGCCGGCATGGATTCGATGGACGACATGCCGGGCATGTCGGGTATGTCAGGGATGTCGGCGCACGCGCAGCACGGCCAGCCCGCGCCGGCCGCGCTCGCGGCCGCCGACGCGCTGCCGGCCGGCGCGCCGCTCGCGACGTTGCGCACGCTCGCCAACGAAAGCCGTGAGCCCGGCACGTTCCGGGCCACGCTGGTCGCTCAACCGGTGGCGCGACCGCTGCTGCGCGGCGCGCGGCCGACGACGTTCTGGCAGTTCGGTACCGGTACGCAAGGCCCCGTGGTCGGCCCACTGATCGACGTGCGCGAGGGCGATACGGTCGAGATCCGGTTCGTGAACAAGCTGCCGCAGCCGTCGACGATCCACTGGCACGGCCTGCCCGTGCCGCCGGACCAGGACGGCAATCCGTCCGATCCCGTCGCGCCCGGCGCGTCGCGCGTGTATCGCTTCACGCTGCCGAAGGGCAGCGCCGGGACTTACTGGTACCACCCGCATCCGCACATGATGACCGCCGAGCAGGTGTTCCGCGGGCTGGCCGGCCCGTTCGTCGTGCGCGCCGCGGACGATCCGCTAGCCGGCTGGCCCGAGCGTCACCTGTTCGTGTCGGACCTGAAGCTTGCACGCGACGGCACGATTGCGCCGAACGACATGATGGACTGGATGAACGGCCGGGAAGGTCAATTCGTCCTGGTCAACGGCGCGCGCCGGCCGCGCATCGACGTCGCGAGCGACGAGCGCTGGCGTGTCTGGAATGCATGCAGCGCGCGCTACCTGCGCATCGCGTTCGACGACGGCCGCGTGTTCGAGCACGCAGGCACCGACGGCGGATTGTTCGGCACGGCGCGGCGCGTGACGTCGCTGCTGATCGCGCCGGGCGAGCGCGCGGAGTTGCTGGTGCGCGCCGGCGACCGCGCGTCGCGCGCGGTGCTGCAGGCGGCCGAGTACGACCGCCGCAAGATGGCGATGTCGCACGACGACGGCCACGGCAGCCTGCCGCCCGATCCGGCGCTGGCGCTGGCCGATGTCGCGTTTGCGCCCGCCGAGGCCCGTGTGCTGCCTGCCACGCTGCGCGCGGTGCCGCCGCTCGGCGAACCGGTCGCGCACAAGACGGTCGCGTTCGGCGAGGAAATGGACATGGACGCGATGATGAAGGGCGCGGCGCACGGCCGCCCGGCAGGCATGCGCTTCACGATCAACGGCGACACCTACGCGCCGCACCGCGCGACGCTGACGAGCCGCCGCGGCGACGTCGAGCGCTGGGAGATCCGCAATACGACGGACATGGACCACCCATTCCACCTGCACGGCACGCAGTTCCAGGTGATCGAGCGGGCATCGGCCGGTTCGCGCACGAGCGAGCCGTTCCGCGCGTGGCGCGATACCGTGAACGTGCGCAGCGGTGAAACCGTGTCGCTGCTCGTCACGCAAGACATGCCCGGCGAGCGCATGTTTCATTGCCACATTCTCGAACACGAGGATCTCGGCATGATGGGTACGCTGAAGGTCGTGTAACGAAGCCGCGGATATGTTTCACATGCGGATTCGATATCCGATCTGCATGCGTGACAAGACAATGTGTGTTCAATTATCGGGATTGAACGAAAAGGCCGGCCAATCGATTATCGATTGGCCGGCCACAAAAAAAAGAAACCCGGCGCTGTGCGCCGGGTTTCTTCGTCCGATATCCGATGCCTTATGCGGCTTGGATGTTCGACGCTTGCTTGCCCTTCGGTCCTTGAACGACGTCAAAGCTCACCTTCTGGCCTTCCTTCAGCGTTTTGAAGCCATTCATGGTGATAGCCGAGAAGTGCGCAAACAGATCCTCACCGCCCTCGTCGGGAGTGATGAAACCGAAGCCCTTCGCGTCGTTGAACCACTTAACGATACCAGTTGCCATTTTCCTACTTCCCCTGTCACACAGTCGCTGCTACTTACCACGAGCACGCTCGAAAAGCTAAACGACCAAAATACGGCCGTTCCCCCCTCACAAGCTCACCTCGGCCTCTTTCGTTTCGCCAATCGGCGAATTGAAAAAAGTGCCAGCTTGATTGTTGGCGCTCTTTATTGGAGTGTCAAGTGGAATTTTTAGACGTTTAGAGGGTCGTTGTAAAGAACCCATTTTCAGGGTTTTTCCGGCTTTGCTTTGCAGCATGTGGCCAAGCGCGGGGGCTTGAAAAGCCGCATAATCGGCTCATATACCAGGCTCGAGTGACACGCGTTCGAGTCGTCCCGGCTTGTGGGATACTGGATGCGGACACGACGTTCCGGTGAGCTTCCCCCTGACGGTTCGTGTTCCGCGCCATGCGTGAAAGCCGGCACCGCAGCCGGCTTTCGTATGGCGCGAAGACGATCGCGTGTTCCGGGACACCGGGGAGGGCGCCGGCCGGTCGGTCGGGTAATGGCAGGATTGCGGGCCTGTCCGAGTTGTTTAGAATGGGTGTATGGCGATTATCCCGGACAAGCAGGACAGTACCGTCCTGGAACGCAAGCAGCAGAAGCTCAAGCCGCCTTCGATGTACAAGGTGGTGCTGCTCAACGACGACTTCACGCCGATGGAGTTCGTCGTGATGGTGGTCCAGGAGTATTTCAAGAAGGATCGCGAGACGGCCACGCAGATCATGCTGAAGGTCCATCGCGAAGGGCGAGGGGTTTGTGGGGTCTATACGCGGGACATCGCGTCGACCAAGGTTGAGCAAGTCGTTACCCATGCGCGGCAGGCAGGGCATCCGCTGCAGTGCGTGATGGAGGAAGCATGATTGCCCAGGAATTGGAAGTCAGCCTGCACATGGCGTTCATGGAAGCACGCCAGGCGCGCCATGAGTTCATTACGGTCGAGCACCTGCTGCTGGCCCTGCTGGATAATCCGACGGCAGCCGAGGTGTTGCGCGCGTGTGCGGCCAACATTGAGGACTTGCGTCAGAACCTGCGCAATTTCATCCACGACAACACACCTACCGTCCCGGGTACCGACGACGTCGATACCCAGCCGACGCTCGGTTTCCAGCGTGTGATCCAGCGCGCGATCATGCACGTCCAGTCGACGTCGAACGGCAAGAAGGAAGTCACCGGCGCGAACGTGCTGGTCGCGATCTTCGGCGAGAAGGATTCGCATGCCGTGTACTACCTGCAGCAGCAGGGCGTCACGCGTCTCGACGTGGTGAACTTCATTTCGCACGGCATCGCGAAGACGAACAACGGCGAAGCCGCGAAGTCGACCGATGCGAACGCGGAAAGCGAAGACGCGAACGCGCAGAAGGAAACCCCGCTCGCGCAGTTCACGCAGAACCTCAACCAGATGGCGAAGGACGGCCGCATCGATCCGCTGATCGGTCGCGAGCCCGAGGTCGAGCGCGTCGTGCAGGTGCTGTGCCGTCGCCGCAAGAACAACCCGCTGCTCGTCGGCGAAGCCGGCGTCGGCAAGACCGCGATCGCGGAAGGGCTCGCGTATCGCATCACGCGCGGCGAAGTGCCGGACATCCTCGCGAACGCGCAGGTGTACTCGCTCGACATGGGCGCGCTGCTCGCGGGCACCAAGTATCGCGGCGATTTCGAGCAGCGGCTGAAGACGGTGCTGAAGGAGCTCAAGGAGCGCCCGCACGCGATCCTGTTCATCGACGAAATCCATACGCTGATCGGCGCGGGCGCCGCGTCGGGCGGCACGCTCGATGCGTCGAACCTGCTGAAGCCGGCGTTGTCGTCGGGCACGCTCAAGTGCATCGGCGCGACCACGTTCACCGAGTATCGCGGCATCTTCGAGAAGGATGCGGCGCTGTCGCGGCGCTTCCAGAAGGTGGACGTGACGGAGCCGAGCGTCGAGCAGACGGTCGCGATCCTGCGCGGGCTGAAATCGCGCTTCGAGGAGCATCACGGCGTCAAGTATTCGTCGGGCGCCCTGTCGGCCGCGGCCGAGCTGTCGGCGCGCTTCATCACCGACCGTCACCTGCCGGACAAGGCGATCGACGTGATCGACGAGGCGGGCGCCGCGCAGCGCATCCTGCCGAAGTCGAAGCAGAAGAAGACGATCGGCAAGAGCGAGATCGAGGAAATCATCTCGAAGATCGCGCGCGTGCCGGCGCAAAGCGTGTCGCAGGACGATCGCAGCAAGCTGCAGACGCTCGACCGCGACCTGAAGAGCGTCGTGTTCGGCCAGGACCCGGCGATCGATGCGCTCGCGGCGTCGATCAAGATGGCGCGCGCGGGCCTCGGCAAGATGGACAAGCCGATCGGCGCGTTCCTGTTCTCCGGCCCGACGGGTGTCGGCAAGACCGAAGTGGCGCGCCAGCTCGCGTTCACGCTCGGCATCGAGCTGATCCGCTTCGACATGTCTGAATACATGGAGCGTCACGCGGTGAGCCGGCTGATCGGCGCGCCGCCGGGCTACGTCGGGTTCGACCAGGGCGGCCTCCTGACCGAAGCCGTCACGAAGAAGCCGCATTGCGTGCTGCTGCTCGACGAAATCGAGAAGGCGCATCCGGACATCTTCAACGTGCTGCTGCAGGTGATGGACCACGGCACGCTGACGGACAACAACGGCCGCAAGGCGGATTTCCGCAACGTCATCATCATCATGACGACGAACGCGGGCGCCGAGTCGATGCAGAAGGCGACGATCGGCTTCACGACGCGCCGCGAAACCGGCGACGAGATGACCGACATCAAGCGCCTGTTCACGCCGGAGTTCCGCAACCGTCTGGATTCGATCATCAGCTTCCGCTCGCTCGATGAGGAAATCATCATGCGCGTGGTCGACAAGTTCCTGATCCAGCTCGAGGAACAGCTGCACGAGAAGAAGGTCGACGCGCTCTTCACCGACGCGTTGCGCAAGCATCTCGCGAAGCATGGCTTCGACCCGCTGATGGGCGCGCGGCCGATGCAGCGGCTGATCCAGGACACGATCCGGCGCGCGCTGGCCGACGAACTGCTGTTCGGCAAGCTGCTCAACGGCGGCCACGTGACGGTCGACGTCGACGAAAGCGACAAGGTGCAGTTGTCGTTCGACAAGCTGGCGAATCCGCCGCACAAGCCGAACGAAGAGACGGTCGAAGTCGAGTAAGCGATAATTCGTTGTTCATGCGAACGGCGCGGGAAGTTCTCCGCGCCGTTTCGTTTTATCCGGCGCCGGCGGCGCGATGGTGGTGCAGGGGAGTGGTAACGCAGTGACACAACAACAACGGTCGTTCGACGCTATCGTCGCGCGAGAACAAGGGTTGCGCCACGCGCTGACGTCGGGGCAGATGGCGATGATCGCGATCGGCGGCGCGATCGGCACGGGGCTGTTCCTCGGCAGCGGGTTCGCGATCGGGCTCGCCGGCCCGAGCGTGCTGGTGTCCTATGCGATCGGCGCGCTGATCGCGCTGCTGCTGATGGGCGCGCTCGCGGAAATGACCGTCGCGCATCCGACGGCCGGCTCGTTCGGCGCCTATGCCGAGCATTACGTCGGCCCGCTCGCGGGCTTCCTGGTGCGCTACGCGTACTGGTTCGCGGTCGTGTTCGCGATCGGCACCGAGATCAGCGCGATCGCGGTGTTCATGAAGTACTGGTTCCCGGCCGTGCCCGGCTGGTACTGGGTGATCGGCTTCTCGGCGCTGCTGATCGCGGTGAACCTCGCGAGCGTCACGCTGTACGGGACGGTCGAATACGCGTTCTCACTGCTGAAGATCGCGGCGATCGTCGTGTTCATCGTGCTCGGTGCGTATCTCGTGTGGGCGGCGCCGGTCGCGTCAGGCATCGGTTTCGCGAACTACACCGCGCACGGCGGCTTCATGCCGAAGGGGCCGTGGGGTACGTGGGTCGCGGTGATCGTCGCGATCTTCAGCTACATGAGCATCGAAGCGGTCGCGATCGCGGCCGGCGAGGCGCGCGATCCGCAGCACGCGGTCACGCGCGCATTCCGCTCGACCGTGTTCCGGCTCGTGCTGTTCTACCTGCTGACGCTCGCGCTGATGCTCGCGATCGTGCCATGGACGCAGGCCGGCACCGACGAAAGCCCGTTCGTGAAGGTGATGGCCGCGACGCACGTGCCGTATGCGGCCGGCGTGATCAACTTCGTGCTGTTGATCGCGGCGCTGTCGGCGATGAACAGCCAGCTCTACGTGACGACACGCATGATGTTCAGCCTGTCGCGCGCGCGCCTCGCGCCCGCGGTGTTCGGCCGGCTCGGTGCGAACGGCGTGCCGCGGGCGGCGCTGTGGATCTCGACGAGCGGCGTCGCGGTGGCGGCCGTGCTGGTCGCGCTCGCGCCCGACACCGCGTTCACGGTGATGATGGCGATCGCCATGTTCGGCGCGCTGTTCACGTGGCTGATGATCTTCGTCACGCACCTGCGGTTCCGTGCGCGGTATCGCGGCCCCGCGCTCGCGTTCCGGATGTGGGGGCACCCGTTCGGCAGCCTGCTCGGCGCGGGGCTCGTCGCCGCGATCCTGCTGACGACCGCTTTCACGCGCGAATTCCGGATGACGATGGTGGTCGGCGTCGTATTCGTCGTGCTGCTGACGCTCGCCTACGCGCTGCATTACCGGCACCAGCACGCGCGCTGACCGCGCCGGCGCGAGCACTCGCGCCGTTCGTCACACTCGCTAAGGTTCCGTTAAGCGAGCGGCGCCTACATTCGATCCTGTCTGCATGGCGTGCCGATCCGCACCGGCGCGCCGCTTCCTGCAAAAAGGGGTTCGAATGAACACACTGCCCGAAATCACGCTCGCGTTCTGGATCATGAAGATCTGCGCGACGACGCTCGGCGAAACCGGCGGCGATCTGCTGTCGATGACGCTGAACGTCGGCTACGCGGTGAGCTCGATCCTGCTGTTCGGTTTCTTTCTCGTGACGCTGGGCGCACAGCTCAGGACGACGCGCTATCGCCCGGCGATCTACTGGGCCGTGATCGTCGCGACGAGCACGGCCGGCACGACGATGTCCGACTTCATGGATCGCACGCTCGGCCTCGGCTATGCGGCCGGCGCGTCGATCCTCGTCGCGATCCTGCTGGCGATCTTCGCGGTCTGGCGCTTCAGCGGCGAATCGCTGTCGGTCGACCTGATCCGTACGCGCAAGGTCGAACTGCTGTACTGGATCGCGATCCTGTTCTCGAACACGCTCGGCACCGCGCTCGGCGACTTCCTCGCGGACAGCTCGGGGCTCGGCTTCGGCGGCGGCGCACTGCTGATCGGCGGCCTGCTGGCGGCGATCGTGCTCGCGCACTACTTCACGCGAATCTCCGGCGTGCTGCTGTTCTGGGCCGCGTTCGTGCTCACGCGTCCGTTCGGCGCGACGGTCGGCGACCTGCTGACGAAGCCGGTCGCGAAGGGCGGTCTCGCGCTCGGCACGGTCGGCTCGTCGGCCGTACTGCTCGGCGTGCTGGTCGCGATGGTCGTCTATGCAAGCATCGCGCAGGCGCGGCGCCGCGAACCGGCGCCCGCGCGGATCGCGCAACCGGCCGGCAAGTGACGGTGCGTGAAAAGGAAAGGGGCCACTCAGCGTGGCCCCTTTTTTTATGCCGCGTGGCTCAGTGGCGCCCGGTGCTGCCGAAGCCGCCTTCGCCGCGATCGCTCTCGGTGAATTCGTCGACGATGTTGAACTGTGCCTGCACGACCGGCACGATCACGAGCTGCGCGAGGCGCTCGAACGGGTTCAGCACGAACGCGGTCTGGCCGCGATTCCACGTCGAGACCATCAACTGGCCCTGGTAGTCGGAATCGATCAGGCCGACGAGGTTGCCGAGCACGATCCCGTGCTTGTGGCCGAGGCCCGAGCGCGGCAGGATCAGCGCCGCATAGCCGGGGTCCGCAAGGTGGATCGCGAGGCCCGTCGGCACGAGCGTGGTTTCGCCCGGCTGCAGCGTGACCGGTGCGTCGAGGCACGCGCGCAGATCGAGGCCGGCGCTGCCGGTGGTCGCGTAGGCGGGCAGGTAGTCGCGCATGCGCGCGTCGAGAATCTTCAGGTCGAGTTTCATGCGGTCGTCGAATCGGTCGGGAAGGGCGCGGCGGCTATGGCCGCCGCGCGGGATCAGATCAGGCGGTTGTCGGGCAGGCGCTTCGCGATTTCCGCGACGAGCACGTGCGCGAGTTCGTCCT
>NZ_BCPP01000184.1:0-8854 GCF_016586125.1 Burkholderia sp. E168m23 | reverse complement strand
CGTCGATGATCAGCGGCGTGTCGTTGCCGATCGACGGCGGATATACCGCGCGCTAGGCCCCGTTACGGCAGTAGCGCGCTGCATTCGCGGAGCGGGGCAGTGTGCGGCTAGACCGGGTCCTTGCTCGGTGGACCGTCCGGCTGCTGCGGGTTGTCGTGATGGCCGGGTGGCGACGAGAACGGATCGTCTTCCGGATCGCGGTTCGGATCGGCCGGTGGCTCGGGCGTCGGGGTCGTGTGATCGCTCATGGAGAACTCGTGCAGTGCGTGACGGCGGTGGCGCGGCGGACGCGCCTCGTCTCCGTTATAGGCAATCGGGCACGCGTTTGCAGCGGGATTCTTGTTACGGGGCGTCGATCGTCGGAGAAATTCGCTTATTGGCGGTGTTCGTGCGGGATACTGCACGGCCCGTGCGATCGAAGTCAGCGCAAATCCGCCGGGGTATCGACGTCGCGCAGGATGCCGGGATCGTCGACGTCGAGCAGCGTCACCGGCGCGCTGGCGAACAGTGCGCGGGCGCCCGTGTCGCCGTCGAGGGCGGCGAGCGCATCGAAGTGGTGCGCGGCAAAACCGACCGGATGGCCGCGTACGCCGCGATGCGCGGGTGCGACGATCGACGCGTCGTCGGTTTCGAGTGCGCGTGCGACCGTTTCGTAGGTGGACGCCGCGATCCACGGCATGTCGCCGAGCGCGACGAGCCAGCCATTCGCGTCGGGGGTCGTGCGGACGCCGGCCGCGAGGCTCGCGCCCATGCCGCGCAACGCGTCGGGTGCATACACGACCTGGCAGCCAGCTTCGTTCAGCAGCATCGCAAGCTTTTCGGCGCCGGGACGCACGACGGCGATCACGTCGGCGGTGGCGGCCGCGAGACGGCGGGCGGCGGCGACTGCGACCGGCGTGCCGTCGGGAAGCCGAGCGAGCAGCTTGCTGTGCAGACCGCTCGGGTCGAAGCGTTGACCAAGGCCGCCGGCGAGCAGGACGCCGGTGGCGAGTGACGCATAGGACATCGGCGCGGGGGGAGTGAGGCAGGTGCTGCGATTGTGCGGGAGCACACGGGGATCGGCAAGTGAGGATGTTACCGAGTCACGTATGCCGGATCGGGAAAACCGTCATCGCGACGCTTCGTCGAGCATGCTTTCCTCGACGGGACCGTAAATTGCGTGTGATTCGTTCTGCATGACGGCCCAATAGCGGTCGCCGAACGACCAATGCCACCATTCGGACGGGTAATTCGTGAAGCCGGCGCGGGTCAGCGCGCCGATCAGGATCTGGCGGTTTCGCGCGGCCGCGCGGCTGATGAATGTGTTGTGCGTGTAGCACGCGCCGGACGATTCCTGGTCGGTGGCGTTCATGATGGTGCCCATGTCGATCTCGATGCCTTCCGCCGAGATCAGCGTGAGGTCGATGGCGGCGCCCGTCGGATGGGCGGCGACTTCCGGCAGTGCGACGTAGTGGCTGGTCAGGGCGACCAGGGTGTCTTCGTCCGGCAGCGGATTCAGCGTCCGGCGCAGATGCGCGAGATGCTCGGTGAAGGACCGGCGCTGCAGGGCCAGCGGGCGATAGCCTTCCTTGACGTACAGGCGCAGGCCGGCGGGCAACGCGTGCGCGGCGGCGATCAGCCGTTCCGCCACACTGCGACGCACTTTCAGGAAATGCGGGCTCCTGCTTTCGATATCGCGGCGGTCGAGATCGACGGCGATGCGGTCATGGAAGCCTGCGAGATCGACGAACCCTTCGTGTGACTCTTGCAGGGCGATCGAGCGGACGGCGGGATCGGAGAGCGGTATCACGGTAGCGGGCAAGTGGCGCGAGGACGGTTGCGGGCCGCGGGCCGATGTTGAATGGGGCGGCCGCGGTCGTTTTGGTCAGACGAATCGGCAATATGCCAGAGTCGGGCGGAAGATGCGCGGCGGTTCGAGCTACGGGGCCGGCGACGCTTACCAAAGCGTCCTGACGTGCGCGTACGCGCGGATTTTTTCGTCGCGGGTGATCAACCGAGCGCAGAGTCGCCCGCTGCCCATCACGCCGATGCATGCGTATCCAGCACGATCACAGCGACGTCTCCCAATCCTCTTTCGCAATCGGATCGAGAGGATTGTCGTAGCGCATGACCGAACCACGCAATATGTCCAGCGGCTGAGCTTCGCGCGAGCGATACGGTCGAATCTCGAGCGTCGGTTTGCCGTGGTCGGTGACGATCAGGTCTTCGCCCGACGCTTCGATGAGCCGGAGGTGTTCGAGTGCGCGAGCCTTGAATTCGGATTTCGATACGGGAGTGAGCGGCATCGCGATATGAGTGGGGTCATTTGACGAGATCGTTTTGGACCCGTCTTTCGACGCGGCGCGAGCGCCGGCGCGCGACCGACTCAGGCTACGCATCCGCCCACTTCCTCAACAGATTGTGATAAATCCCGGTGAGCGAAATGACCACCGGGTCCTTCGCCCCTTTTTCTGCGGAAAGCGCCTGAATCTGCGTATCGAGCTGAAACAGCAGCGTGCGATCACCGTCGTCGCGCACCATGCTCTGAATCCAGAAGAATGACGCGACGCGCTCGCCACGCGTCACAGGCGTCACGTGATGCAGGCTCGACGCCGGATACAGCACGAGGTCGCCCGCCGGCAGCTTCGCACGATGCACGCCGTACGTATCCTCGACGCACAGCTCGCCGCCGTCGTACGCATCGGGTTCCTCGAGAAACAGCGTCGCCGACAGATCGCTGCGCACGCGGAAATCCGTGCCACGCAGCAGCCGGATCGCGTTGTCGACGTGCGTGCCGAACGTCTCGCCGCCTTCATAGCGATTGAACAGCGGCGGAAACACCTTGAGCGGCAGCGCCGCCGAAAAGAACAGCGGATGGCGGGCGAGCGCATCCTGGATCGCGTCGCCGACGGTGCGCGCGACCGGCGAGCCTTCCGGCAATTGCCGATTCCGTTTCGCGAGCGCCGACTGCGCGCCGGACGTCGCGTTGCCGTCGACCCAGTCGGCGGTATCGAGCATCTCGCGGCATTGCGCGACCTGTGCCTTGGTTAGTACACCGGGGATATGAAGCATCATGATGCGAATTCCATGGCGTGCGGTGCCAGCTGCATGGCCACCGAACGAAAAGCGTCGAGCGGCGACGACACGAGATACGCGCGCATCTTCGCGATGAATGCGGGTGTCGCGGTGGCCGGCACCCGCGCGAGCCACGCGAGCGCTTCGTCGATGCGTCCGCGCTCGGCGAGCAGCCGTGCATAGTTGAACTGGCCGCGGAAGTCCCCGGCAATGGCGGCGCGGCGATAGTGGTCGAACGCGGCGTCGGTGTCGACCGCTACGACCCAGCCGTCCTCGTAGAACCCGCCGATCAGGTTGATCGATTTCGCATGGCCGAGCGCGGTCGCGCGGCGGAACCAGTCGAGCGCGTCGGCGCGGTTCTCGTCGACGCCGTGGCCGAGGGCGAGTGCGGTCGCGTAGTTGTACATGCCCCAGTCGAGGCCCGCCTGCGCGGCGAGCCGGTACCAGTACACGGCGACCGGCGCGCAGGCGGCCGTGCCCCAGCCGAACTCGTAGCAGCGCCCGAGCATGTTCATCGCCATCGGGTGGCCGGCCCGCGCGGCATGCCGGAACCAGTTGAACGCGGCGGCCGGATCGCGTGCGACGCCGTGCCCGTCGAGCAGGTATTGCCCGTACACGGCCTGTGCGTCGACGATGCCGTGGTCGGCCGCCGCGGCGACCCACGCGGCGGCGCGCTCGGGCGGCCCGGCCAGGATGTCGGCGAACTCGCGCGGCGATACCGACGCGAGCGCTTTCAGCGACACGGCTTCCATCGATCAGTAGCGCGCGTTCAGCGTGACGAACGCCGAACGGCCGGGCGCGATCGACGCATAGTGCGCCGGATACGCCTGATCGAAGTAGGTGCGGTTGAACAGGTTGTTGACGTTCAGTTGCAGGTCGAGCTTCTTGTTGATCCGGTACTGCGCCATCGCGTCGAAGCGCCAGTACGACGGCACGGCGCGCAGGTTCGCGGGATCGCCGAATACTTCCGACATATAGAACGCGCCGCCGCCGACCGTGAACTTCGGCGTGACGTCGTAGTTCGACCACATCGTCAGGCTGTGCTTCGGCGTGTTCGGGAAGCGGTTGCCGTTGTTCGCGGCGTCCTTGCCGTTGTCGCGCAGTTGGCTCTTCATGTACGTGTAGCCGCCGAACACCTGCCATTGCTTCGTGATCTGGCCGGCGAGGCCGAGCTCGAGACCCTGCACGCGCTTGTTGCCGACCATCGCGTACTGGTTGTTCGGCAGCGTCACGCGTGCGTTGGTCGTGTCGATCTGGAACAGCGCGGCCGTCAGCGACAGCTTGTCGTTCAGCACGTTCCACTTCGTGCCGAGCTCGATGCTGCGGTTTTTTTCCGGCGAAAGCTGATCGGCGTTCGGGCCGACGCCGCCGCGGCCCGGCGTGAGCGACTGCGTTTCGCTGCCTTCGCCGAGCATCATGCCGGCGGGCGTCGACGAGGTCGCATACGACGCGTAGATGCTGCCGTTCTGCGCGGGCTTGAACACGAGGCCGGCCTGCCAGTTGAAGAGCGTGTCGTCGCGCGTATAGGTCTTGCCGCCATTCGCCTTGGTATCGGTGAAGCGGGTCGAGTAGTCGTCGACGCGCACGCCGGCGTTGACTTGCCAGCGCGGCGTGATCTCGATCGTGTCGAAGCCGTAGATCGACTTCGTCGTGGTGCGCGCATGCGCGTAGTCGTTGTTGCGCGTGATCGAACCGGCCCACGGATCGTTCGGGTTCGGCGACCACAGGCTCGTGCAGTTGTAGCCCGACGCGGCGCCGATGCCTTTCTGGCAGATCGTGCCCTTGTCGGTCGCGACCGTGTACGAATCGCGCTTGCCCCATTCGCGCGACAGCTCGATACCGGTCGTGAAGCTGTGCTTGAACGGGCCCGTGCGGAATTCGCCGAACAGCTCGGTCAGGTTCGCGAGGCTGTTGATCGAGCTGTTGCGGTTGTTGTTGCGGCGCCAGACCTTGCCGTTCACCACGTTGCCCTGGCTGTCGTCCGGCTGCGTCCAGATGTAGTCCTGTGTCGATTCCGTGTAGCGCGTGGTGTTGCGCACCGTGAGGTTCGGCGTGATGTCGTGCTCGATCTTGATCGTGCTGATGTCCGACGTGGTCTTGCGGAAGTCGCGGTCGATCAGGCCGTAGAAGTTGTGGCGATCGACGGGCGCCGGATAGATCGTGCCGACGTTCGCGGGCTTGTTCGACGTCGTGTAGAAGTACGGGATGCCGCCGTCGGGCATGTCGTCCGTCTGCAGGTGGTAGTAGCTCGCGGTCACGCGCGTCGGCGTGCCGAGGCCGAACGCGATCGACGGCGCGACGCCCCAGCGCTCGTTGTTGACGGCATCGCGACCGGCGACGTCGTTGTTGTGGCTCATCAGGTTCAGGCGGAACGCGGCGTGCTCGGCGAACTGCCAGTTGCCGTCGGCGGTGAAGCGGCGATAGCGGTCGGTGCCGAGGCCCGCGCTCGCGGCGGCCGTCGTGCCGAGGTGCGGGGCCTTCGTGATCAGGTTGATGCTGCCGCCGGCGCCGCCGCGGCCGCCGTACGCGCCGTCGGAACCCTTCGTGATCTCGACGCGTTCGGTATTGAAGATCTCGCGCGTGGTGGCGCCCGTGTCGCGCATGCCGTCGACGAACATGCTGCCCTGCGTGTCGTAGCCGCGAATGAACGGACGGTCGCCGAGCGGGTTGCCGCCTTCGCCGGCGCCGAACGTGATGCCGGGCACGGTGCGCAGCGCTTCGGTCAGCGTCGCCGCGCCGCTGCTCTGGATCAGTTCCTGCGGAATCACGGTGACGGATTTCGGCGTGTCGACGAGCGGCGCGGTGAATTTCGCGGAAGCGGAAAAGTCGGCCTTGTAGCTGTGCTCGGTCTTGCCCTGGATCTCGATCGGCGCGAGGTGGCCTTCGGTGCTGGCGGGCGCCGCGGGCGGCGTACCGTCGGCGAACGCGGGGCTCGCGGCGAGCACGCTGCACAAGGTGGTGAACTTACCGAGCTTCAGCTCGTCCGGACGGGATTTCATGGTGCGCTTCGACCTCGTGGTGTGGCCCCGGAGGCACTGCGATGCGGAAATGTGCACGCCGCCGGGAATTATTACGATTTGTTTTCAGGCGGCATTCTATGTAATTTCCTGTTAAATGAGAAGCGTTCTTGTTCTCGTTTGTAAGGGAAGTGTTGACGAATGTTGCGGGGTGGTCGAAGGCTTGTGGGGCGGGGAAGGATGGCCGATTGGCCGAGTATGAAGGGCTGGGCGGTGGGACTAGAGTGGTTGCGTCGCGGGGCGCCGAGTGACTGCAAAATGCCAAGGTGGCCACGCGCGACGTCGCGCCGTTCGAGGCAGCAGGCCTGCGTGTGATCGACCCTTGGACCGCCTGACGCCGGGTTAGGCGCCGTCACGTTGTTACCGGCGCCGAAAATGACAACGCGCCGTGCAAGCCGGCGCGTTGGGTGCGTGATGTCTGCGCGTGGCCGTTGAACTGACGCAATCCCGCGTTCAGGCGCGCGACACCGGCCGCAGGTCAGTCGATCCCGTGAAACACCGCGTCTTCCGGCCCGAGGTATGCCGGCGGGCGCCACGTCGCGTCGCGCATCGAATGCTGGACGAGATTCTCGACACCCAGCAGTACCGCGAAGATCGCCATCCGCACCGGAATGCCGTTGTCGGTCTGCCGGAAGATCGCGAGACGCGGGTCGCGGTTCAGGTCGACCGACAGGTCGTTCGCGCCGGGCCGGCTGTCGCGCGGCAGCGGGTGCATGATCAGCGTGTCGGGCTTGCACACCGCGTCGACCAGCGCCTGGTTGATCTGGAAATCCGGCGTATAGCCTTCGAACGACTCGTCGGTGAAGCGCTCCTTCTGAATTCGCGTCGCGTAGACCACATCCGCGCCGCGCAGCCCGGCCGCGAGGTCGTTGGTCTGCTCGACCACATGGCCGTTCGTCGCGATCTGCTCGACGATGTACGTCGGCATCTCGAGCGTCGGCGGCGACACGAGCGTGAACTTCAGCCCGCGGTACAGCGCGAGCAGCTTGACCAGCGAGTGCACGGTGCGGCCGTATTTCAGGTCGCCGACCAGCGCGATGTGCGCGCCGTCGACTATCTTGCCGAGTCGCGAAAACTCGCGCTGGATCGTATAGAGGTCGAGCAGCGCCTGGCTCGGGTGCTCGCCGGGGCCGTCACCGCCGTTGATCACCGGCAGGTTGGTCGCGCGCGCGAATTCGGCCACCGAGCCTTTTTCCGGATGGCGGATCACGAGCGCGTCGACGTAGCCAGCCATCACGCGGCTCGTGTCGTAGATCGATTCGCCCTTGGCCATCGACGAGAACGTGAACCCCGTCGTATCGCACACCGAGCCGCCGAGCCGGCAGAAGGCCGCGCCGAACGACACGCGCGTGCGCGTGCTGGCCTCGAAGAACAGGTTGCCGAGCACCGCACCTTCGAGCACGCGCGAAATCTTGTGGCGGCGCGCGATCGGCTGCATGACATCGGCCACGCGGAACAGCGCCTCGACCGAATCCCGCGAGAACTGGTCGACGGAGATCAGTTGCGGCTTGCCTTCGAACAGGAATTGCTTCGCGAGCCCTTGTTTATCTACGCTTTGCGTATAGTTCTCGCCATCCGGTGCCGAGCGCTCGACGATTTCGGACACGAAGCGTTCGACGATCTCGGGCATCCCGCGCGATTCCTGCGAATCGTCCGGAAGCAGCCAGGTATCCAGCGCGCGCCGGCTGACGCCGATGCGATTCGCGAATGCCTCGCGGGTCATGTTGAGGCGGCGCATCGCGTCGCGGAGGAAGGCTTGCTGGGGAACGGTCATCGGCGGCTCCTGGGCGGAAAATATACGCGGTGCGTATATTAGTTCCTGCCGCAATGAAGTCAAGAAAAATCTGCGCGCATGCGCGGTGTGGTGCGTATGACACTCGGCGGAGCCGTACTGGCGCGCGGCCTGCGTCTCCGTATAATCAGGTCAGGCCCCGTGTCCGGCAGCGTGCCGGGCGCCAGCCGCACACGATTCGCCCGAATGGGCATGTTGATTCGAAGGAGAATGAGAATGACGCGTACGATTGCTGCAATGCTGCTGGTGGTGACCGCGGCGCTCGCCGGTTGCAATACGGTCGCCGGCGTGGGCCAGGACATTTCGAAGGGCGGCCAGGCGATCAGCGATTCGGCTGAAAAGGCCAAGTAAGCCGACCGGTTCCGGTATGCAGAAGGCGCCGGCCTTCCCGCGATTGCGGGGAGGCTCGGCGCCTTTTTTTACGCGCGGGTCGATGCCGGTGGCGTCAGGCGCGTTCCACGAACGCGTAGCGGCCTTCGACCTTGCGCGGCGTGAACCAGCCGTAGTCGGGGAACAACCGGGTGCGGACGAACCACACGTAACCGACCAGCACGACCGTGATCGCGAGACTCGGCAGCGCGGCCGCCGGATCGCGCCCGAGATCGGCGACGGCCTTCGGTATCTGCAGCAGCGACAGCACGATGAACGCGTGATATGCGCCCACCCGATGGGTCGCGAAGCCCCAGATGAACAGCAGCGACAGCGGCACGGTCAGCGCAAGGAAGACGGTGACGAGGACGTTGCCGGCACCGGATACGAAGAAGTAATACGCAAGCATCAGGCTGATGACCAACTGGGCGATGCCGAGCGCGATCAGGATCCGGACGTGCACCTTGTTCTTGCGGCAGCGTTCGGGGTCCGGGCGCGATGCGATCAGGTGCGCGAGCACGCGATCCTTGAGCCCCTGTCCGGACAGTTCGGCCAATGTGTCGGCCTTCCTCGTTCCCGCGGACAGCAGCACCGCGATTCTTGTTTTGGCTTCCTTCCTGTT
>NZ_BCPP01000183.1:0-8878 GCF_016586125.1 Burkholderia sp. E168m23 | reverse complement strand
CGGAAGCCGCGCTGTACCGGCACTTCGCCAGCAAGGCGAAGATGTACGAAGGGTTGATCGAGTTCATCGAGCAGGCGCTGTTCGGGCTCGTCAACCAGATCGTCGCGAAGGAGCCGAACGGCGTGCTGCAGGCCCGCACGATCGCGCTGACGATGCTCAATTTCGCCGCAAAGAACCCGGGCATGACGCGCGTGCTGACCGGCGAGGCGCTGGTCGGCGAGGACGAGCGGCTCACCGAGCGCGTGAACCAGCTGCTCGACCGCATCGAGGCGACCGTCAAGCAATGCCTGCGCGTCGCGCGCACCGAGGCGCAGGCGCCCGATGGCGCGACGCCGTTCGTGCTGCCGGCCGACTACGATCCCGGCGCCCGCGCGAGCCTGCTCGTCAGCTACGTGATCGGCCGGTGGCATCGGTTCGCCAAAGGCGGGTTCCAGAAGCCGCCGGGCGAGCAGGCCGATGCGCATCTGCGGTTGATCCTGCAGTGACCGGCGCGTGACGGTACGCCCGCCATGCGCCCGAATCCGGGCCTCGCAATTTCCGCTATACTTTGCCGACTGTCGCCTCACGGGCGGCAGGTCGGAAGCGCGCCGATTTGCTGACTCGATTGCGGGCGCGCGAACCGGCCAGGGCGTGGCTGTGCGCTTGCCTTGGCGGTTCACTACAAATGCGGCTAAAGAGGTCGTCAGCCGCGCACCTTCGCCTCCGCGCATCGCCGACACCATTTAGCCGCCCAGTCATAAGGCGGAACGAATGGAATCGATCGGCATCGTCGCTCCACAGACCATGCACTTCGCCGAACCGCTGCGCTTGCAAAGCGGCAGCGTGCTCGGCAACTATCAGCTCGTCGTCGAGACGTACGGCGAGCTCAACGCCGCGCGCTCGAACGCGGTGCTCGTCTGCCACGCGCTCAACGCGTCGCACCACGTCGCCGGCGTCTACGCGGACGATCCGCGCAGCACCGGCTGGTGGGACAACATGGTCGGCCCGGGCAAGCCGCTCGACACCAACCGCTTCTTCGTGATCGGCGTGAACAACCTCGGCTCGTGCTTCGGCTCGACCGGCCCGATGAGCATCGATCCGTCGACCGGCAAGCCGTACGGCGCCAAGTTTCCGGTGGTGACCGTCGAGGACTGGGTGCATGCGCAGGCGCGCGTCGCCGACGCATTCGGCATCGAGCGCTTCGCCGCAGTGATGGGCGGCAGCCTCGGCGGCATGCAGGCGCTCGCATGGAGCCTGATGTATCCGGAACGCGTCGCGCACTGCATCGACATCGCGTCGACGCCGAAGCTGTCCGCGCAGAACATCGCGTTCAACGAGGTCGCGCGCTCGGCGATCCTGTCCGATCCCGATTTCCACGGCGGCGACTACTACGCGCACGGCGTGAAGCCGAAGCGCGGCCTGCGCGTCGCGCGGATGATCGGTCACATCACGTACCTGTCCGACGACGACATGGCCGAGAAATTCGGCCGCGCGCTGCGCCGCGCCGACGGCGCGCTCGACGCGTACAACTTCAGCTTCGACGTCGAGTTCGAGGTCGAATCGTACCTGCGCTACCAGGGCGACAAGTTCGCCGACTACTTCGACGCGAACACGTACCTGCTGATCACGCGCGCGCTCGACTACTTCGATCCGGCGAAGGCGTTCGACGGCAACCTGACGGCCGCGCTCGCGCACACGCAGGCGAAGTACCTGATCGCGAGCTTCTCGACCGACTGGCGCTTCGCGCCGGCGCGTTCGCGCGAGATCGTGAAGGCGCTGCTCGACAACAAGCGCACGGTCAGCTACGCGGAAATCGATGCGCCGCACGGTCACGACGCATTCCTGCTCGACGACGCGCGCTATCACAACCTGCTTCGCGCGTATTACGAACGAATCGCCAACGAGGTGGGAGCATGAACCAGCAAGCACTGAACTCCCTGTCCGCGCGCGCGGACTTCCGCACGATCGCGCGCTGGGTCGAGCCGCGCTCGACCGTGCTCGACCTTGGCTGCGGTGACGGCTCGCTGCTCGCGCTGCTGATGGAGGAGCTGGACGTCACCGGCTACGGGATCGAACTGAACGACGCGGGCGTGCTCGCGAGCGCGAAGAACGGCATCAACGTGATCCAGCAGAACCTCGAGGATGGCCTGCGCCTGTTCGAGGACCACAGCTTCGACATCGCGATCCTGTCGCAAACGCTGCAAACGATCCACCAGACGGCCGCGATCCTGCGCGAAACGGCGCGCGTGGGCCGCGAGTGCATCGTGTCGTTCCCGAACTTCGGCTACTGGCCGCACCGGCTGTCGGTGCTGAACGGCCGGATGCCGGTGTCGAAGTCGCTGCCTTACCAGTGGCACAACACGCCGAACGTGCGGGTGCTGACGATCGAGGATTTCGAGGCGCTGGCGCCCGAAGTGGGCGTGACGATTCTCGACCGCGTCGTGCTGCACGAAGGCCAGCCGATTCGATGGGGAGCGAACTGGCGTGGTAGTCTTGCTGTCTATCGCGTCAAGCGCAGCTGAGCCGGGGAGCCGTTGACGGAAGATCCGGCCCGCCCACGCGCGCGGCCGCCCCTCCTGCGCCGTGCGCGCCGCCTGCGCTGCCGCCGCCGTCAGTCAACGCTACCCAGTTCCTGTCCATGTCGAAAACGCCACACGAGGCGCCCGCACTCACCGCTCACGAGGATCACCCCGGCTGGCGCGCCTATCTGAACACGCACATGCTGATCTGCGTGTTCCTGGGCTTCACGTCGGGGCTGCCCCTCTTCACGCTCGTCTACCTCGTGCAGGCATGGCTGCGCTCCGAGGGTGTAAACCTGAAGGAAATCGGCCTGTTCGCGCTGATCCAGTTCCCGTATACGTGGAAGTTCCTGTGGGCGCCGCTGATGGACCGCTACATCCCGCGCCTGCCCGGCTGGCGGCCGGGCCGCCGGCGCGGCTGGCTGCTGCTCACGCAGCTGCTGGTCGCCGGCGCGATCGCCGCGCTCGGCTTCGTGTCGCCGCGCGACTCGATCTGGACGGTCGCCGCGCTCACCACGCTCGTCGCATTCTTCGGCGCGAGCGCCGACATCGTGATCGACGCGTATCGCCGCGAGCTGCTGCGCGACACCGAGCAGGGCCTCGGCAACGCGGTGCACGTGAACGCGTACAAGCTCGCCGCGCTGATTCCCGGTTCGCTCGCGCTGATCCTGTCCGACCACCTGCCGTGGGACGCGGTATTCGCGATCACCGGCGCGTTCATGCTGCCGGGCATCCTGATGACGCTCGTCGTGCGCGAGCCGGAAGTGGTCGGCACGCCGCCGCGCAACCTGCGCGACGCGATCGTGCTGCCGTTCCGCGAATTCATCCAGCGCGACGGCTGGGCCGGCGCGCTGCTCGTCATCGCGTTCATCTTCCTGTTCAAGATCGGCGACACGATGGCCACCACGCTGTCGACGTCGTTCTTCCTCGACATCGGCTTCTCGCGCACCGAGATCGGCATCGTCGCGAAGACCACCGCGCTCGTCGCGAGCGTCGCCGGCGGCATCATCGGCGGCATCTGGCTCGTGAAGATCGGCATCGGCCGCGGGCTGTGGATCTTCGGCGCGCTGCAGATGGTGTCGACGCTCGGCTTCGCGTGGCTCGCGCAGCTCGGCCCCGGCTCGCCGGTGCTCGCGATGCTGTACGACTTCACGGTCGCGGCCAGCCACGCGCTCGCGTCGTTCATGTCGGTGTTCGGTATCGAGATCACGCCGAAGCTGAGCCCGATGACGGTCGCGCTCGCGCTCGTCTACGGCTTCGAAACCTTCACGACCGGCCTCACGATGGCCGCGTTCGTCGCATATATCGCGAGCACGACCGACCCGCGCTACACGGCCACGCAGTTCGCGCTGTTCACGAGCCTCGCGTCGGTGCCGCGTACGCTCGCATCGGCCGCGAGCGGCTTCGTCGTCGCGAAGATCGGCTGGTACGACTATTTCATCGTGTGCACCGCGCTCGCGGTTCCCGGCATGCTGCTGCTGTTCAGGATCGCGCCATGGAACGGTGCCGCGCGCGACGGCGAGGCGAGCCGTGCGCGGTAACCGCCTGCATCGTCTCGCACGCGTGACGGCTGCGTTGAGCGTCGGCGCCGCGGCATTCACCGCGACGAGTGCGCACGCGACCGACATCGGCGCGACGGCTGCGGGCTCCGCACCGGCCGCCGCGCAGGCGACGCCGCCCGCCCCCGCCACGTCTGCCGCGCCCGTCCCGCCGTCCGCCGCCGAAGGCGCGCAGCCGACCGGCGCCGCGGTGCCGGCGAAGGCCTATACGCCGACGCCGCAGCAGGTCCGCTACGGCAACGCGATCGCGTTCCGCACGCTGATCCCGTCGCCGCTGCTCGAACAGCTCACCGCGAACGAATACGCGCAGATCGTGCAGACGGCCGCCGACAGCAACCGCCTGCTGCCCGCGAACCAGCCGCGCGTGAAACGCCTGCGCGCGATCGTCGCGAAGCTCGCGCCGTATTCGGTGAAGTGGAACGACCGCGTGAAAAGCTGGGCGTGGGACGTCAACGCGATCCGCTCGCGCGACATCCGCCTGACTTGCCTGCCGGGCGGCAAGGTGCTGGTGTACGGCGGCATGCTCGACCGCGTACGCCTGAACGACGACGAACTCGGCGTGCTGCTCGCGCACGGCATCGCGCATGCGCTGCGCGAACACGCGCGCAGCAACTTCAGCGTGACCTCGCAGACGTCGCTGCGCGCGGCCGCGCTGCCGCCGCTGTTCGGCGTCGGCGATCCGCTGCCGCAGGCGCTGAATCTCGGCGAGCGTCTGCAGTCGCTCCACTACGATCCGACCGACGAAACCGAAGCCGACGTGATCGGCGGCGACATCGCCGCACGCGCGGGCTTCGATCCGCGCGCGGCGATCACGCTGTGGGACAAGCTCGCGGTCGCGACGCGCGCGAACAAGGCGTCGGGCTTCATCTACACGCACCCGTACAGCGCCGCGCGCCGCCAGGATCTGCTGAACCGGCTGCCGGACCTGATGCCGCTGTACGCGAAGGCGACGGGCAAACGCGTCGAATCGCTGCCCGACTATGCGGGCATCAGCGCGCAGCGGCGCAAGATCGTGCGGCGCTGAGCCGCCGCGCGAGACCCGGGACGCTATGCGTCCGCGTCGGCCATCGCCGGGCGCACCCCGCTGTCACGCATCCAGCGCACATCATCCGCGGGGCTGCGGCCGAACAGCCGCTTGAACTCGCGACTGAACTGCGACGCGCTCGCATAGCCGACCCGCGCGGCTGCCGCGCCGGCGCCCAGTCCGTCGCGCACCATCATCAGCCGCGCCTGGTGCAGCCGCGCGGTCTTCACGTACTGCATCGGCGACGTCGCCGTCACGTGCTTGAACTGCGCGTGAAACACCGCGAGGCTCATCCCGGCTTCGCGGGCAAGCGTCTCGACGTCGAGATCGGCCCTCAGCTCCGCATGGATGCGCCGCAGCGCCTTCGCGATGCGGCCGAAATGATGCTGCTGCACGAGCGCCGCGCGCATCGCGTCGCCCTGCTCGCCGGTCAGCACGCGATACGCGATCTCGCGCATGATCGCCGGCCCCAGCACGCGCGTGTCGTGCGGCGACGCGAGTGCTTCGA
Organism: Burkholderia sp. E168m23; assembly: GCF_016586125.1. Taxonomy (NCBI): domain Bacteria; kingdom Pseudomonadati; phylum Pseudomonadota; class Betaproteobacteria; order Burkholderiales; family Burkholderiaceae; genus Burkholderia; species Burkholderia sp. E168m23. The sequence goes on along the minus strand of NZ_BCPP01000183.1, from coordinate 3,289 downwards.
GCAACCGCACGACCGCATCGGCCAGCGGCGCGTCGAGCGGCGTCGAATAGACGCCGAGCGGCTCGCTGATCGCCGCGCCGAGCGTCTCGTCGAGCAGGATCGCGAGCTCGGCGATCACGGCGAGATCGACGCGGATCGAGATCGCGAGAAACGGCTCGTCCATGCTCGCGAAGGTTTCGCATTCGAACGGCAGCGGCACCGACAGCACCAGGTATTGCTGCGCGTCGTACACGAACGAGCGGTCGCCGAGATAGCCGAGCTTGCGACCCTGGCACACGACGATGATGCTCGGCTCGTACAGCACGGGCATGCGCGGCGCGGGACGGCTCACGCGGAGCAAGCGCACGCCGTCGAGCGCCGCGAGCGTGTCGCCCTCGTTCGGCGCGAGGCGCGTGTGCAGCTCGATCATGCGGCGCTGCACGCGGTCGCCCGAGTCGGCAAAAAGGGGCTGGAAGCTCATCTGCGTGGTCCTGTCCGGCAAGAGAATCTGGCTCGCAATTTAGCACCTTGAACGCGTTTTGACGGGCGTTCGTGCGCAATTCAAGAGGAATAGGCAAATCTTCCAGACCTTCATGTATTTCGCCGCGGCGGTGCGCTCCTTACGATAGGCACCTGTCTCGCCGCATCGCCACATGATGCGACGGCAGTCTGTTTCGCCGGATCTTTTCCGGACAAGGAGCCTTTGCATGAGCACGACCTATGCCTACGCGGCGACCGATTCGCAATCGCCGCTCGCCCCGTTCGAATTCCAGCGTCGCGCGCTGCGCGACCTCGACGTCCAGATCGACGTCCTCTACTGCGGCGTCTGCCACTCCGATCTTCACCAGGCGCGCAACGAATGGCGCAACACGATCTACCCGGTCGTGCCGGGCCATGAAATCGTCGGCCGCGTAACCGCGACCGGCCCGCAGGTGTCGCGCTTCAAGGTCGGCGAGCTGGTCGGCGTCGGCTGTCTCGTCGATTCGTGCCGCACCTGCGCGAGCTGCGAAGAAGGCCTCGAGCAGTATTGCGAGAACGGCTTCGTCGGCACCTACAACGGCCAGGACCGCGTGACGGGCGACATCACGTACGGCGGCTATTCGACGCAGCTCGTCGTCGACGAGGCGTTCGTGCTGCGCGTGCCGGACACGCTCGACCCGGCCGGCGCCGCGCCGCTGCTGTGCGCGGGGATCACGACCTACTCGCCGCTGCGGCAGTGGAACGTCGGCCCCGGCAAGAAGGTCGGCATCGTCGGTCTCGGCGGCCTCGGCCACATGGGTGTGAAGCTGGCGCGCGCGATGGGCGCACACGTCGTGCTGTTCACGACGTCGCCGTCGAAGATCGAGGACGGCAAGCGGCTCGGCGCGCATGAAGTGGTGATCTCGAAGGACGAAGCGCAGATGAACGCGCACCTGAACAGCTTCGACTTCATCCTGAACACGGTCGCCGCGCAGCACGACCTGAACCCGTTCCTGCACCTGCTCAAGCGCGACGGCACGATGACGCTCGTCGGCGCGCCGGAGCACGACCATCCGTCGCCGCAGGTGTTCAACCTGATCTTCAAGCGCCGCCGCCTCGCGGGCTCGCTGATCGGCGGGATCGCGGAAACGCAGGAAATGCTCGACTTCTGCGCGGAGCACGGGATCACGTCCGATATCGAGACGATTCCGATGCAGCAGATCAACGCCGCCTACGAGCGGATGCTGAAGAGCGACGTGAAGTACCGGTTCGTGGTGGATATGGCGTCGCTCAAGCAGTAAGCCGCGCCAAACGAAACGGGCCGCATGTTCGACATGCGGCCCGTTTTGCGTCATCGCGTCATCCGGCTACGCGCCAGGCGCCACCCAGCGCATCACTTCTGGTAGTCGTAGTCGATCGTCAGCGGCGCGTGATCGCTGAACTTGATGTCCTTGAAGATCGATGTGCTTTTCGCGGTCCCGGCCACGCCCGGGGTCGCGATCTGGTAATCGATCCGCCACCCGACGTTCTTCGCGTACGCCTGGCCGCGGTTGCTCCACCACGTGTACTGCTCGGGGCGCTGATCGAGCGTGCGGAACACGTCGACGTAGCCGACGTCGTCGAACAGCTTCGTGAGCCACTCGCGTTCTTCCGGCAGGCAGCCCGAGTTCTTCTGGTTGCTCTTCCAGTTCTTGATGTCGATTTCCTTGTGGACGATGTTCACGTCGCCGCACAGGATCACCTCGCGCTTCTTCTTCAGCGCCGCGAGGTGCGGCATGAATTCGGCCATGAAGCGGTACTTCGCCTGCTGGCGCTCCTCGCCGCTCGAACCGGACGGCACGTACACCGACACGACCGACAGCTTGCCGTAGCGCGCCTCGACGTAGCGCCCTTCGGGATCGAACTCGCTGCTGCCGAAACCGATGATCACGTCATCGGGCTCGCGGCGGCTGTACACGCCCGCGCCGCTGTAGCCCTTCTTCTCGGCGTGGTGGAAATAGCTCTTGAAGCCGTGCGGCTCGACGAATTCGGCCGGCAGGTCGTCGGCCGACACCTTGATTTCCTGCACGCATACGCAATCGGCGTTCTGTTCGCCGAGCCAGTCGAAGAAGCCCTTCTTCGCGGCGGAGCGGATGCCATTCAGGTTGGCGGTAATCACTCGCATCATGTCGGGTTCCGTTCAGTTCGATGTTTTTACAGGGGGGCAGCTTAACGGATCTTCACGCCTTCGAGCTCGGGCTTCGGCGGCGGGAATTCCAGCTTCATGTCGGTCATCGTGCGCAGCAGCAGCTCGGCGATCATCACGTTGCGGTGCGTCTTCGAATTCGCCGGGATCACGTACCACGGCGCATGCTCGGCCGACGTCGCGGCGAGCGCGTCGCGGTATGCGGACTGGTACGCGTCCCAGTGCTTGCGCGCGTCGAGATCGGAGATGTCGAATTTCCAGTGCTTGGTCTGGTCGTCGATGCGCGCCTGCAGCCGCGCGCGCTGCTCGTCCTTCGAGATGTGCAGGAAGCACTTGATGATGGTCGTGCCGTTCTCGAACAGCATCGTCTCGAAATCGCGGATCTGCCGGTAGCGGCGCTCGCACTCCTTGTCGCCGATCGCGCCGAGCACGCGCGGCACCAGCACGTCCTCGTAGTGGCTGCGGTTGAAGATCGCGAGCTCGCCCGCCGCCGGCACCTGCGCATGCACGCGCCACAGGAAGTCGTGCGCGGCCTCGATCGGCGTCGGCGCCTTGAACGGCACGATGCGCAGGCCGAGCGGGTCGACTTCGCGAAACACCGCGCGCACGGTGCCGTCCTTGCCGCTCGTGTCCATTCCCTGCAGCACGAGCAGCACGCGCTTCTTC
>NZ_BCPP01000182.1:0-8923 GCF_016586125.1 Burkholderia sp. E168m23 | reverse complement strand
GCTCAGCGAGCGTGTGGTCCGACGCGCCCTTGTCGACCAGCGGGCCGCTCGCGCCTTCCTTCACCTGGAAGCGCTTGAAGAACATCAGCGAGTTGTCGGTGTAGTTGTCGGTCGGGTCGCCCGGGATGCCGGTGCCGCCCTGGTACACCTTCCAGCTGATCTTCGCGTTCTCGAGCCGTTCGGCGTAGGTCGTCCACGTGTAGCCGTTCACGTCGTTGCGCTCGCCGATGCCCGGGCCGTTCGGCGCGCTGCCGTAGACGTTGCGCGAGTCGACCGTGCCGGTCCACAGGTAGATGCGGTTCGGCGCCGTGTCGGCATGCGCGGAGCAGAAGTACGAATCGCAGATCGTGAACGCGTCGGCGAGCGCGTAGTGGTACGTGAGATCCTGGCGCTTCAGGTAGCCCATCGTCAGCACGTCCTGCTTCTGGTTCACCCACTGGTCCCACTGGCCGTTGTTCCAGGACAGGTGGCCGCTGCTCCAGCCGTGGTTGGTGCCCGGCTGGAATTCGGTCGTCTGCTTCGGATCGAGATAGAACGGCAGCACGTACGGCGCCGACGGATCGAGCCCGCGCGAATGGTAGTTCTTCGTGAACACCGACGCCGGCGGCTGTTGCCACACCGGTGCGCCGTTCGGCAGCAGGTGCGGGCGCGGGTCGTTGAAACCGCGCACGCCGCGCAGTCCGCCGAAGTAATGGTCGAACGAACGGTTTTCCTGCATGAAGATCACGACGTGCTCCACGTCGCGGATCGTGCCGGTGCGATAGGCGGCCGGCATCGCCAGCGCATTGCGGATCGCGGGCGGGAAGCCCGCGTAGGCGGCCATCGCGCCGGCCGACTGCGCGGCGAGGCGCAGGAAATCGCGTCGATTGTTCGAAGACATGAAGAGCACCTGTGGTCGGTGGGAGTGGGGGCGCCGGGCGAGCGGGCCGGCGATCTGGCGTCGCCGTTATTACCCCGCACCGGCATGTCCCGGCCGTGACCGGTTCCCGCAGGTTTCTTGCGGTCACCCCCAGCTTTTTTTCGAAGTCTCGCACGGCGCGCCTTTCATCCGGCCGACATATCCGTGCGCTACGCTGACGCGCGATGAAGAGGGGAGAAGCCGAGTCGTGTTCGATCAGCTGAAGGCGTTCCACGCGACCGTCCGGCAGGGCAGCATCACGCGCGCTGCGCGCCACCTGGGCGTGAGCCAGCCGACGATTGCCGCGCAGATCCGGCAGGTCGAGCAGGTGTACGGCGTCGAGCTGTTCTACCGCAGCGGCCGCAAGCTCGAGGTGACCGAGACGGGCATCGAGCTGCTGCCGCTCGTCGAGAAGATGATCGCGCTCGAGGCGCAGGCCGACATCATGCTGCGCAACGTCGGCGGCCTGTTCGAGGGCCATCTGCGGATCGGCGCGACGGGCCCGTACTACATCATGGATGCGGTCGGCCGCTTCTCGAGCGCGCACCCGTCGATCGCGCTCACGTGCCGGATCGGCAACTCCGAGGAAATCCTGCAGGCGCTGCAGGAATTCCGCATCGATCTCGCGGTCTCGTCGCAGCGCAACGACGCCGACGGCCTCGAACGCAAGGTGATCTCGACCGATCCGCTCGTGCTCGTCGTGCACCGCCATCATCCGCTCGCGCGGTTCGAGTCGATCGACGCGGCGCGGCTCGCCGACGTGCGGCTGCTGATTCGCGAGGAAGGGTCGGTCACGCGCCGCTGCACGGAGACGATCCTCGCCGCGGCCGGCGTCGCGGCGACGTCGGTCGCCGAGATCGGCAGCCGCGAAGCGATTCGCGAGGCGATCCTGCATGGCGTCGGCGGCAGCCTGTTTCCGCTCGGCGAGGCCGAACGCCATCCGGACCTGCGCGTGATCACGCTGCGCGGCGTCGACACGACGATCGACGAATACGTGTACTACCTGAAAGCGCGCCGCCAGAGCCCCGCGATCGATGCGTTCCTTGCGTGCATCCTGCCGGGCGGCGGCGAAGCGGCCGGCGTGGTCGATGCTGCCGACGCGATCAAAACCGGACGAACGATGCGGCGGGCGAACGCGCGCTGAGCCGCCGCGCGTTCACCGCTTCCGCACACTACGTGGCGCTTTTCCCGCGCCTTCCCTCGTTGCGTTCCTCGTGCCTTCCTTCTGTCGCCGCGCCGCGCGTCACTTCGGCAGCGCCGGAATCATCCACGTCAGCACGTGCTGCTGCAGGAACACCAGCACGCCGAGCAACAGCGTGAGGATCACGCTGTGCCAGAAGGTGCGTGCGAACACGACACCCTCCTGCCCTTTCAGGTCCGTCGTCGACACGCCCGTCGCGATGTTCTGCGGCGAGATCATCTTGCCCATCACGCCGCCCGACGAGTTGGTGGCGGCCATCAGCACCGGATCGAGGCCGAGCTGCCGGGCGGCGACGACCTGCAGGTTGCCGAACAGCGCGTTGCCCGACGTGTCGCTGCCGGACAGGAACACCGCGATCCAGCCGAGCGATGCCGACACCAGCGGGAACAGCGCACCGGTCGACGCGACGCCGGTGCCGAGCGTGTAGCTGATGCCCGAGTAGTTCAGCAGGTACGCGAGCCCGACGATCATCATCACCGTGACGATCGCGATCCACGTTTGCCGCCACGTCTTCACCACGCATTCGACGAACGCGCCGGGGCCGGTGCGCGTCAGCGCGGCCGTGATGACCGCCGATAGCAGGATCGCGGTGCCCGTGCCGAGCGGCTGGAAATCCCAGATCGCCGCGTACGGCTTGTGATACAGCGACACGTATACGGCGTTGTGCAGGCCCGGCCACTTGATCTTCACGTCGCCGATCGCCGCGATGTTCGCGTGCACCCACACGATCACGACCACCGACACGACGAGCCACGGCAGCCAGCCGCCGAAACCCGCGCGCGCGGCGCCGGCGGCGGCCGGCACGCTGCGCGCGAGCGCGTATTGTGGATCGGGCTGCGGCTTCCACAGCTGCAGGAAGCCGATCGTCACGATCAGCGACGTGAGCGACGACAGCACGTCGGTGAGCTGGTAGCCGAGGAAGTTCGACGTGACGAACTGCGCGAGCGCGAAGCTGCCGCCCGACACGAGCAGCGCGGGCCACAGCTTCGCGATCGAGCGCAGCCCGCCATACGCGCCGACCACGTAGAACGGCAGCAGCAGCGCGAAGAACGGCAACTGGCGGCCGACCATCTGCGCGAGCGTCGCGGGCGGCAGCGACGTGACCGCGCCGAGCACGGTGATCGGCACGCCGAGCGCGCCGAACGCGACCGGCGCCGTGTTGAACAGCAGCGTATAGGTGAGCGCTTCGAGCGCAGGAAAGCCGAGCGCGATCAGCAGCGCGCTCGTGATCGCGACCGGCGTGCCGAATCCGGAGATCCCTTCGAGCAGGCAGCCGAACGAGAACGCGACGACGAGCAGCACAAGGCGGCGATCGTCGGGCAGGTTATCGAGCATCCACTGCCGGAACTGGTCGAAGCGGCCCGACTTCACCGCGATGTTGTACAGCAGCAGCGCGTTGAAGACGATCCACATCACCGGCACGACCGCGAGCGCCATGCCGGCGCCGACCGCGTTGAATGCGAGCCCGGCCGGCATCCCCCACGCACCGATCGCCACCGCGAGGCCCGCGATGAGCCCGGCGAGCGATGCCTGCCACGCGGGCGGCGCAGCACGCCGAGCGCGATCAGCGCGACCGCGATCGGGATCACCGCGACGAGGAACGACAGGAGCAGCGAGTGGGCGACGGGCGTCAACGGTTGCGCGAAGACGATGCCGGGCGGTAGGGCGTCGGTGGGATTCATCGTGTCTCCAGAGTCGACCCGGGTTCGCATCTCGATGCGCCGGGTTCGGGTCAAGGCGATGTCCTGCAGTCACGGCCACGATCAGGCGCTTGCGTACGCAACGACGTTGCGCGGCCAACCGATCGGTCGCTTAAAAGAGGTTAGGAGGCGCGACGCGCTTGTACAAGGGGGAGAAGCCCGATGCGGGCGAGCCGGTGCGAACCGGCCGCCGCACGCTGGCCGGCAGATGGCGTGCGGCTGGCGCGTTCGACAGGAAACCCGTCGCGGCCGGAAAAGGTGACTGCCAGCCACGAGGATGTTTCGTTTGGCCTCCGAAGCCTAGACTGGCTGCATCGTTTCCGGCCGCGCCGGCGATGGCGCGGCACCGGAACCTCACGGAGCACACACGATGAAGACGATGAAACACGCGGCATGCGCGTTCGTGCTGATCGGCGCGGCGTTCGCCGCTCACGCGCAAGCCGCGTCGACGCTCACCCGCGCGCAAGTCCGCCAGGAACTCGTGGAACTGGAGGCCGTAGGCTACCGGACGAGCCTCGCAAGCAGTCCCGACTTTCCGCGGAACATGCAGGCGGTCATGCAGCGTGCCGCGCAGGCGCGCGGTGAAGGTGACGTTGCCGGTTACGGCAGCGACGGCCGGGCGACCGGAGAATCAGGCAAGCCGGCGCTGCCGCACGCGGTCGATCGCGGCACGTATGCGCATCACTGACCGGCTCACCGACGGAACCAGATGGATCGCACGGCAGCGGCACGGCACACGCTGCGCCGGCCGCACGCGCGATCGTCACACGCTGAAGCGGTTCAGCGTATAGGCGCGATAGGCGGCGACGAATGCGTCGAACGATCCGGCCTCCTTCGCTTCGAGCTCGGCCTGCTCGGCCAGCGACTTGGCGGCAAGCGCCTGCTCGGTGTGCAGCGTCTCGGCCGACGGCGGATGCGCGCGGAAATGCGCGGCATGCGCTTCGCTCTGCGCGAGCCCGAAGGCGAGGAACGACTGGCCGTTCTCGCGCATCGTACGCAGCACGCGCGCCGACGGCGTGCGCTCCGGATCGGCGAGCTTCTCGCGCTGCGCGGCGATCGCGCGCGCATGTTCGTCGCCGCCGCGGATTTCGTCGAGCCGGCGACCGACGATTTCGATATCGGCCATCAGTTCATCGGCCCACTGCTGCAGCGTGACCGATCGACCTTCGCGCGTCAGCGCGAGCCCCGGCTTGCGGCCGTCCAGCGTCACGCTGCCGAAGTTCGCGTTCGCTTCCTTGTACGCATCGCAGTCGAGCGGCGCGCTGTCGTCGAGCGCGCAGGCGAGCAGGAACGCGTCGATGAAGCGCGCGGTCTCCAGCGCGATGCCGGTCGGCTCGAACGGGTCGATGTCGAGGCAGCGCACTTCGATGTACTGCACGCCGCGCGACGCAAGCGCATGCAGCGGCCGCTCGCCCGAATACGTGACGCGCTTCGGCCGGATCGTCGAGTAGAACTCGTTCTCGATCTGCAGCACGTTCGTGTTGATCTGGATCCACTCGCCGTCGCGATGCGTGCCGATCGCCTCGTACGCCGGATACGGCTCGCTCACGGCCTTCGACAGCGCGTCGAGATAGCCCGGCAGCGTGTTGTAGTCGACGTGCAGCGCGGCCTGGGCCGTCGTGTTCGAGTAGCCGAGATCGCTCATGCGCAGGCTGGTCGCATACGGCCGGTACAGCGTATCGGCGTCGAACGTGTCGAGCTTGTGCGGCTTGCCGCGCAGGAACTTCGTGTCGAGCACCGGCGACGCGCCGAACAGATACATCAGCAGCCAGCTGCGGCGGCGGAAGTTGCGGATCTGCGCGAGATAGCGTTCCGACTGGTAATCGACGAGCGTCGCCGTCGACCCTTCTTCCTCATGCAGGCGCCGCCACACTTCCTCGTGCAACGAGTAGTTGTAGTGGATGCCGGCGATGCACTGCATCGTGCGGCCATAGCGATACGCGAGGCCGCGGCGGTACACCGTCTTCAGGCGGCCGATGTTCGACGTGCCGTAGTTGGCGATCGGGATCTGGTCGTCGGCCGGCAGCAGGCCGGGCATCGAATCGTTCCACAGGATCTCGTCGCCAAGCGATGCATAGACGTAGCGATGCAGATCGTCGAGGCGTTCGAGCGTGAGCGCGGCGTCGCGCTCCGCGGGCGTGATCAGTTCGATCAGCGCTTCGGAATAGTCGGTCGTCAGCGCCGGATGCGTGAGCGCCGAACCGAGCGCGCGCGGATGCGGCGTGAACGCGATCATCCCGTCGCGCGTCACGCGCAGGCTTTCCTTCTCGATGCCGCGCAGGCCGTCGGGCAGATGCTGCCGCGTCGGGCCCGAGCTCAGCGCGTCGAGGCGTTTCAGCAGCAGTTCGGACTGGCGGTGAGTCATGGTGTTCGACATGGAGACGCAAGTGCGTGACGGCCGCGCGCAGAACGCCGCGCGCGGCCGGCTGGATTGTTGGTCGCTTCGTTGGTAGCGGGCACTTTAACATCTCGCCGGAAGCCGCGCTTGAGGTGGCTCCGGGCACGGCGCACGGGCCTGAGCGGGTGATCGGGCGGGGCGGGCGCGGCAGTCCCGGTCCGTATCACCGGTTCCCGACGAAGCTGATCGGCACGGCGGTCACCGCAATTCGTCGGATGGAATGTGAATGGCGAACGGGTGGCGGCAGGTGCAACCTTGCCGCTGGATCGATCGCGAAACGACGCGTGCGCAGGCATCGCACGCGCTACATTCGGCCGGCACCGGAGGGGGCGGAAGCGCCGTGACGGCGCCGCGTCACGCCCCGGCGCTTGCCGCATGCCGGCACCGCGTGCGCGACGGATTGCGGCGCCGCCTCCTTGCGGTCGCACCCGGCCGCGCCGCGATTACCCGCCGCGCGCGCCGCCTGCCCGGTCGGCCACTTCGTTCCACAGATGCAGCGCCGCATACGCACGCCACGGCCGCCAGCCTTCGGTGCGGTGCTTCTGGCTGGCGAGCCGGTCGAGCGCCGGGTCGCGCGCGGCGATCGACTGCATCAGCACGAGATCGGATGCCGGCCACGCGTCCGGGTCGCGCCATGCGCGCATCGCGATGTATTCGACGGTCCATGGGCCGATGCCGGGCAGATCGAGCCACGCGCTGCGCAGCGTCGCGAGATCGGCATGCGCACGATCGACCGGCACGTCGCCGGCCGCCACCGCGCGCGCCACGCCGGTCAGCGCGGCCACGCGCTTGCCGGGCATCCCGATCTTGTCGAGATCGCACGCGGCCAGCGCGTCGGGTGTCGGGAACCGCCACGCGGGCGCGCCGTCGTCTTCATGAATCACGCGTTCGCCGGCCCGTTCGACGAGCCGGCCGACGATCGTCGTCGCGGCCTTCACGCTCACCTGCTGGCCGACGATCGCGCGCACGGCCAGCTCGAACCCCGACCACGCACCCGGCACGCGCAGCCCCGGCGCGGCCGCGACGAGCGGCGCGAACCACGGATCGCGCGCGAGGCCGCCGCCGATCGCGGCCGGATCGGCACCAAGGTCGAACATCGTCGCGACGCGTGCGGCGAACGCATCGTCGACGTGACGCGCGACCGCCCCTTCGACGGTCGCGATCAGGCAATGCTTGCGCGGATGTTTCGTGACGGTGAGCCGGCCCGCATCGCCGTGCAGATCGACGATGCGGCGATACACGCCGTCCGCGACCTGCTCGACACCGGGAATCGCGCGCCCGCTGAAGAAGCGCAGCACGCGCGCCCAGTCGTACGGCGCCTTGTAGCGCAGTTCCATCTGCGCGGACGGCGGCACAGGGCCGCCGTCCGCGAGGGAGGTAATCGTTGTTTTCTCGATGCTCAAACCGCACTGCCCTCCGTCTCGGCTTCGGCTTCATCGTGGTGAACATGGCGCGCCTCGGCCGCGAGCAGCGTCGCCTTGCGGCGCACGCCCCAGCGATAGCCGGCGAGCGCGCCGCCCTTCTGCACGACGCGGTGGCACGGAATCGCGAGCGCGACCGGATTCGACGCGCACGCGGACGCGACCGCCCGCACCGCGCGCGGCGAACCGAGCGCCTCGGCGATCTCCGAATAGCTGCGCGTTTCACCGTACGGGATATGCGTCAGCGCTTCCCACACGCGCTGCTGGAACGCGGTCGGCGCGATGTCGAGCGGCAGGTCGAACGCCTGCCGCGTGCCGTCGAGGTACGCGCGGATCTGCGTGACGAACGGCGCGAGCCGGGCCGACGCTTCAACCAGTTCGGCGCGTGCGAACGTGTCGTTCAGCTCGCCGACGAGCGACGCCGCGTCGTCGCCGAATGCGATCCGGCAGATGCCCTGTTCGGTGGCGGCAACGAGCACCGTGCCGAGCGACGTCGACGCGGTCGCATAGTCGATCCGCAGGCCGGCGCCCTGGCGGCGGAACGCGGACGGCGCCATCCCCAACTCGCGCGGCACCGACGCATAGAGCCGCGACGGCGAGTTGAACCCCGCGTCGACGGCTGCCTGCGTGACCGGCTGCCCGCTTTGCAGCGCCTGCCGCAACGCGGCGCCGCGCTGCGCGGCCTGGTACTGCCGCGGCGACACGCCGACCACACGTTTGAAGAGCCGCTGCAAGTGGAACGGGCTCACGTGCACGGCGTCGCTCAACTGCTGCAGCGTGAGCCGCTCGGCGTGCGCGTCGAGCACCGCGCATGCACGATTGACGATTTCCAGCTCGCGCGGCAGCCCTTCCGGCTGGCAACGCTTGCAGGGCCGGAAGCCGGCCGCGCGCGCGGCCGCCGGATCGGCGAAAAAGGACACGTTCTCGCGGCGCGGCTGCCGCGACGCGCAGGTCGGGCGGCAGAACACGCCGGTCGTGCTGACGGCATAGAAGAACGCGCCGTCCGCATGCGGATCGCGCTCGGTCACGGCGCCCCAGCGGGCATCGTCGGTCGGATAGGCGGTTTTCATCTGAACCTCGCACTCTCTAGTGTAGATGGTGCCTACTCTAGCCATCGACACATGCCGTCGCGCCCCGAATCTTGCTCTGTGATTCGTGCCGGCGAGCCGGGGGTCGCATCGTTAAAGATCAAATCCGACGAAACGCGCGCGGCGGCTGCTCCAGCGCCGTTTTCGTCATCGTCCCGTCACCGTTTTGCTGCAGTGCGGATGCGACAAATCGCCGTCCTGACGTTTTTTTGCAATC
>NZ_BCPP01000181.1:0-8933 GCF_016586125.1 Burkholderia sp. E168m23 | reverse complement strand
CACCACCCGCCTGCCCCACCCGAGTTTCGTCATCGCCGCCCCCTCGATATCGTTATCGGTCCGCCGCCGCGTCGCGCGCGGCGTTCGGCCTCTGAAGCGCAAACGGGCCCCGGCATGCCGGGGCCCGCCTGAAAACGGGCGCACGCGGCGCTCGCGCGCCGCCGCCCGGCGTTACTGCTGCTGAACCGTCAGCTTGTTCGTGACCGACGTCACGCCCTTCACGCTCTTCGCCGCCTCTTCCGCCTTGTCGATCTGTGCCTGGTCGGGCACCGTGCCCTCCAGCGAGATCGCGCCGCCCTTCGAACGCACGACGATGTTCGCCACGTCGATGCCGCCTGCCTTCGTAATGGCCTTGCGCACCGCGTAGCCGAGCTTGCGGTTCGCCTTCTTCGCGGTTTTCGCGGCGGCCTTCGGCGCGCTGCTCGCCGCCGCCGGCGCTTCCGTGGCCGCTGCGTCGCTCGACTGCGCATACACGCTGCCCGACAGACAGGCCGCCACGACGGCGACACCCAACGCTCTCAACACGATCGACTTCATGCTATCTCCTTATCACTCCGGAACGGCCGTGCACAGTACGGCCGAATACCCCCAAAAACAGCCGGCCCGCGCGCGAACGGGCGGGACAGCCGGTGTTTTCCACGGCGATACGAGAGAGGCGTCACGGGCCGGCGGCCGGCGCACGCGAAAGCGGGCCGGCCGGGCCGGGCAACCGCCGGCCGGACGCGCCCGGTCTGATGACGTGCCGGGTCGCGCGCGAATCGGGCGCGGCTGCGTCGCACAATGTAATCCAGCGCCCGCCGAAGCGCAAAGCTTTTGACGCGGGGGTGCCCGCCGCCGTCCCGGTGCCGCGGTGCAATACTCTCCCCGACTCGCGCAGGCGCGGGGAAACCGGGTACCATCGCCGCGAGACTCCACGTCGTCCCGCGACGACCGTCACCGATGCGTCACGCCAGCGTCATCCGCCAACCCCATGAAGCCTGCCCGCCCTCGCCCGCCGCGCCGCATCCTCGCCCGCTTCGTCGCCGTCTCGTGGCGCGACCTCGCGCTGTCGATCGGCCCGACCGTGCTGCTCGCCGGCGCGGCCGTCTGGCTCGCGGTCAAGCTGATCCAGCCGGCGCCGCCGTCCACGCTCGTGATCTCGTCCGGGCCGCCCGGCAGCACGTACTGGAACGCCGCGCAGAAGTACAAGACGATTCTCGCTAAAAACGGCGTCACGCTCGACGTTCAATCGTCCGAAGGTTCCGCGCAGAACCTCGCGCGGCTGTCGAATCCGAACGCGCCGGTCGACGTCGGGTTCGTGCAGAGCGGCATCGGCCCGAAGGAGCGCGACGAGCATCTCGTGTCGCTCGGCAGCATCGGCTACGTGCCGCTCGCGATCATGTACCGCGGCCCGGTCGTCGCGCGCCTGTCCGACTTCAAGGGCAAGCGGCTCGCGCTCGGTGCGGAAGGCAGCGGCGCGCGCGAACTGAGCCTCGCGCTGCTGAAGATGAACGGCATCGTGCCGGGCGGCCCGACCGCGCTCCTGCCGACCGCCGGCGAGGACGCGGCGACCGCGCTGCTCGACGGCAAGATCGACGCGGCCTTCCTGTCCGGCGATTCGACGCAGATTCCGGTGATGGCGAAGCTGTTCCGCGCGCCGGGCGTGCACGTGTATTCGTTCACGCAGGCCGAGGCGTACGCGCGGCGCTTTCCGTACCTGACCGCGATCACGCTGCCGATGGGCGTCTACGATCTCGGCCTCAATCTGCCGCCCGCCGATATCCACACGGTCGCGCCGACGATCGAACTCGTCGCGCGCGACTCGCTGCACCCCGCGCTGTCCGACCTGCTGATCGAGGCCGCGCGCGAAGTGCACGGCCACGCGACGATCCTGCAGCACGCGGGCGAATTCCCGTCGCCGGTCACGCGCGGCTTCCCGCTGTCCGACGACGCGTCGCGCTATTACAAGTCGGGCAAGACCTTCCTGTACCGGCGGCTGCCGTTCTGGGTCGCGAGCCTGGTCGACCGGCTGCTGGTCGTGCTGGTACCGCTGGTCGTCGTGCTGATTCCCGGGCTGCGGCTCGTGCCGTCGCTGTATGGCTGGCGCGTGCGCTCGCGCATCTACCGCTGGTACGGCGCGCTGATCGCGCTCGAACGCAGCGCACTCGGCGACCATACGGCCGAGGAGCGCGTGCAGTTGCTCGACCAGCTCGACGACATCGAGGAAGCCGTGAACCGGATGAAGATGCCGCTCGCGTACGCCGGTCAGTTCTACGTACTGCGCGAGCACATCGGCTTCGTGCGCGAACGGCTCACCGCGCACGACCAGGATGCGCCGGCGGGCCCGCCCGGCGCCGGCAGCCCGCCGGCACGCGCGCAAGCCGCGCCGCCGCCGGCTGGCGACGCCCCCCGGGCGACTCCCGGTTCCGCGTGAGCGAACGATCCGCGATCATTGCTGCATGCGCGCGCCGCCGCGTAACATGGAGGCCGCCGCCAGGCGCCGCACGCCCCACCTTCTGGAGAACGACATGACAACCGGCCTCGATACCACCCAACCCGCCTGGTTCTTCGACTTCGTGTCGCCGTTCTCGTATCTGCTGCTGGAGCAGCACGACAAATGGCCGGACGTGCCGTTCGTCCCCGTGCCCGTGTCGCTGACCGACCTGCAGCGCCACTGGGGCCAGCGCCCGACCGCCGACGTGCCGGCCAAGCGCGTGTTCACGTACCGTCACGCGCTGTTTCGCGCGGAGCAGCTCGGCATCCGTTTCAAGATGCCGCCCGCGCACCCGTTCGATTCCGACAAGGTGCTGCGCCTCGCGATCGCGCTGCGCGCCGATATCGTGACGGTGCTGGAAATGTTCCGGTTCATCTGGCGCGAAGGCAACGATCCGTCGACGCCGGAAGGCTTCGCCGCGCTGTGCGAACGCGTCGGCGTGGGTCACGGCGACGAGCTGATCGAATTCGAGGAAACCGCTGCGCAACTGACCCGCAACACGACCGACGCGATCGCGCTCGGTGTGTTCGGCGTGCCGACGTTCTGGATGAACCAGCAACTGTTCTGGGGCGAGGACGCGCTGCCGATGGTGCTGTACTGCGCGCGCACGCCGAACTGGCTCGAATCGCGCGAGGTCAAGCGGATCAGCACGCTGCCGAAGGGCCGCGCGTGATGGCGTGCGTGATGGCCGGTATCACGCACGGCAACGTGCGGCTGCGGTAAGGTTACGCGTCCCCCGAATCACCCTCCATCCATGGAAGACGACCGTACCGCCTCGCTCGACATCTGGCTCGTGCGCGTGCTGCGCACGCTGCTGCTCGAGCGCAGCGTCACGCAGGCCGCGTTGCGGCTGAACCAGACGCAGCCCGCGATCAGCACCGCGCTGCGCAAGCTGCGCGAGACGCTGAACGATCCGATCCTCGTGCGCGGCAAATCGGGCATGGTGCCGACCGAATACGGCGCGTCGCTGCTCGAAGCCGCGTCGCGTGCGCTGCGCGAGGTCGATTTCATCGCGACGCCGCACGGCGACTTCGATCCGTCGTCCGCGCGGCGCACGTTCCGCGTCGCCGCGCCCGACTACCTGAACGATTTCTTCATGCCGACGCTGATCGAGCGCTTTCGCGACGCGGCCCCGCATGCCCATCTGGAAATCGATTCGCTCAATCCCGCGCTCGACCACGCGGGCGCGCTCGAATCGGGCGCGCTCGATCTCGTGATCGGCAACTGGCCGAAGCCCGACCCGCAGTTCGCGCGCCAGGACCTGTTCTCCGACACGATCGTGTGCCTGATGCGCGACGCGCATCCGCTTGCCCGCGCGCCGCTCACGCGCGAAGCGTATGCATCGGCCGCGCACGTCGCACCGACGCCGTACACCGGCGACAAGCGCAACGCGATCGAAATCGGCCTGGCACGCGCGCGCCTCACGCGGCGTATCGTGACGACGCTGCCGTACTTCGGCATCGTGCCGCAGGTGCTGCTGCAGTCGGACCTGATCTTCACGACGACGCGCCGCTTCGCGACACACTATGCGCAACTGCTGCCGCTCGTCGTCGTCACGCCGCCCGTGCCGTTCCCGCGCATCAAAAGCTACCTGCTCACGCACCCGCAACCCGATCGGCCGACCGACATCGCGTGGCTATGCGCGCTGATGCAGAGCGTGTCCGACGAGCTGACGGTCGCCCGCACGCGCAAGCGCTGACGCGCGGCCGAAGCGCAGTATGACGGGGCAGGCAGCGCGACGGGTCAGGCAGCGCAGCCGCTCAGGCCGTGCAGAAGGTTTCCTGCAGATGGGTCCAGCGCACGACGCCCGCCGCATCACGCGTGAACACGGCGGTCGCACGGCGCGCGGGCAGCTCGCCCGCTGCCGCGTGCTGCGCTTCGAGATAGGTGAGCACCGCATGCGATGCGTCGGCCGCGAGCACGCGGATCTCCGACAGCGTGATGCGCAGCCCCGGCTTCGCGCCGGCCAGCTTCGCGAACAGCGCGCGCATGCCGTCATGGTCGACCACCCGGCCGTCGGTCAGGATCATCGTGAAGTCCGCGGAAAACGTGGCGAGCAGTGCATCGAGCGCCGCGGGCGCGGTATCGACGCCGGATAGCCAGCGCTCGATGGCGACGAGGCTCGCATCGAGCGCGTCGAGATAGACGGAGTGATCGGACATGGGTGCGTGCACGGTGAGGTGAAGCGCGACCCGCTGCCGCGCATGGTCGTGCAGTGTATGCAAAAACGCGCGGCCGTGCGCCGGCCGCGCGGCGTCGCCGTTTTACCGTGGCTTTATCGCGCGCAGGACACGTCGTCGCGTGCGCGGCCGGCCGCAGCCGCCTTCGCATCGGCCACCGGCATGCCCGAGCGGGCCTGCAGCAGTTCCGCGCAGACGGCCACTGCGATCGCGCCCGGCGCCTTGTCGACGATGCCCGCGACGCCGATCGGACACACCATCTCCACGAGCCGCGCCGGATCGACGCCGCGCGCAGCGAGCCTGCGCTCGAACTTCACGCGCTTGGTGCGCGAGCCGATCATCCCGAAGTACGCGTAGTCGCGCCGCCGCATGATCTGCGCGGCGAGCGAGAAGTCGAGCGCGTGGTTGTGCGTCATCACGAGGAAGTACGCGCCGGGCGGCGCCGCGTCGACGACGGCATCCGGCGTGTCGGTCGGCTCCGGCTGCACGTTCGGCGGACATTCGTCCGGAAACAGCTCGTCGCGCGTGTCGACCCACTGCACGACGCACGGCAGCGCGCCGAGCAGCGTGACGAGCGCGTGGCCGACGTGCCCCGCACCGAACAGCACGATGTGCATCGGCGCCGGCGCGCCGGTCGCGCGGTTGCGCTGGCCGGTGCCCGGCGCGAACGGCTGCATCGACGACGGCGCGCTGCCGCACGCGCCGTCGCATCCGGCAGCGGGTGCCTGCGACGCGGCACGCGGCGAACGAGCGGGGCCGTTCATGCCGGCCTCCGCCGGGCCGGCATGACGACGAGGCTGACCGCCCCGTCGGGGCCGGCGCACGAAGCGAGCGTGGAGAGGCGGTTCATCTCAGCCTGCCCGCGCGGCGCTCGCCGCACGCACCGCGCCGATCGCGCGCAGGATCGACTCGCCGGTGGCCGGCGCATCGAGCGGCGGGTTCACCTGGTAGTCGCCGACCGCGGCCACGGCGTCGCGCACCGCGAAGAACACCGAGAACGGCAGCAGCAGCGGCGGCTCGCCGACCGCCTTCGAGCGGTGGATGCTGTCCTCGACGTTGCGGTTCTGGAACAGCCGCACGTTGAACTCGGGCGGCGTGTCGTTCACCGTCGGGATCTTGTACGTGGACGGCGCGTGCGTCATCAGCTTGCCGCCCGGGTTCCACCACAGCTCCTCGGTCGTCAGCCAGCCCATCCCCTGGATGAACGCGCCTTCGACCTGGCCGATGTCGAGCGCCGGGTTCAGCGACGCGCCCACGTCGTGCAGCGCATCGACGCGCAGCGTGCGCATTTCGCCGGTCAGCGTGTCGATCACGACTTCCGACACGGCTGCGCCGTACGAGTAGTAGTAGAACGGCCGGCCCTGCAGCTTCGATTGATCCCAGTGCAGCTTCGGCGTCGCATAGAAGCCGTCGGACCACAGCTGCACACGCGCGAGGTACGCCTTCGCGATCACTTCGCCGAACGGCACGCCATGGCCGCCGACCCACACGACGTCGTTGCCGAACTTCACGTCGGCCGCATCGACCTTGCCGTCGCCGAACTGCTTCGCCGCGAACACCGCGAGTCGCTCGCGCAACTGGCGCGCCGCATCCTGCGCGGCCTTGCCGTTCAGGTCCGAGCCCGTCGACGCCGCCGTCGCGGACGTGTTCGCGACCTTGCTCGTATCGGTCGCCGTCACGCGGATCCGGCCGAAGCGGATGCCGAGCTCGTGCGCGACCACCTGCGCGACCTTCGTGTTGAGCCCCTGCCCCATCTCCGTGCCGCCGTGGTTCACGAGCACCGAGCCGTCGGTGTAGATGTGCACCAGCGCGCCGGCCTGGTTGAAGTGCGTGACGTTGAACGCGATGCCGAACTTCACCGGCGTGAGCGCGATGCCCTTCTTCAGCACCGTGTTGCGTGCGTTGAAGGCGCGCACGCCCGCGCGCCGCGCACGGTAGTCGCTCGTCGTCTCGAGTTCGCCGAGCAGCTCCTGCAGCACGTTGTCCTCGACCGTCTGCCCGTACGGCGTCACGTTGCGTTCGGTCTTGCCGTACAGGTTCGCGTAGCGGACGTCGAGTGGATCGCGGCCGAGCGAACGCGCGATGTCGTCGAGGATGTATTCGATCGCGAACGCGCCCTGCGGGCCGCCGAAGCCGCGGAACGCGGTGTTCGACTGCGTGTTGGTCTTGCCGCAGTAGCCGGCGATATCGACGTCGCCGAGCCAGTACGCGTTGTCGAAGTGGCACACCGCGCGCGTCATCACCGGGCCCGACAGGTCGGCCGAGAAGCCGCAGCGCGACGTCATGTCGAGCGCGACGCCGTCGATGCGGCCGTCGTCGTCGTAGCCGACGTCGAAGCGGTAATGGAAGTCGTGCCGCTTGCCGGTGATCATCATGTCGTCGTCGCGGTCCGGGCGCAGCTTCACCGGGCACAGCAGCTTCCACGCGGCGAGCGCCGCGCAGCATGCGAACAGCCCCGACTGCGATTCCTTGCCGCCGAAGCCGCCGCCCATCCGGCGGCATTCGACCAGCACGTTGTGCGACGCGACGCCGAGCACGTGCGCGACGAGGTGCTGCATCTCGCTCGGGTGCTGCGTCGAGCAGTACACGTGCATCCCGTCGTCGTCCTTCGGCACCGCGTACGCGATCTGCCCTTCGAGGTAGAACTGCTCCTGCCCGCCGAGCAGCATCTCGCCCGAATCGCGGTGCGGTGCGGCGGCGAGCCGCGCGGCGGCATCGCCGCGTGCGAGCTTCAGCGGCGGGATCACGTAGGTTTCGGCCTTGCGCGCTTCCTGCGCGGTCAGGATCGCCGGCAGCTCCTCGTAGTCGACCTGCGCGCGGCGCGCGGCGAGCCGCGCGGTTTCGTGCGACGTCGCGACGACGATGAACATCGGCTGGCCGACGAACTGCACGACGCCCTTCGCGAGCACCGGATCGTCGTGGATGATCGGGCCGCAATCGTTGACGCCCGGGATGTCGTCGGCCGTGAACACGGCGACCACGCCCGGCGTTGCGCGCACCGCGTCGAAGTTCATCGACACGATCTTCGCGTGCGGCTTCGCCGACAACCCGAGCGCCGCGTGCAGCGTGCCGGCGACGAGCGGAATGTCGTCGGTGTAGGTGGCGCGCCCGCTCACGTGCAGGTGGGCGGATTCGTGGGCGCGCGACACGTGCACCTGCGCGGCGTCGGCCTGCGGATCGAGGGTGCTCAGGAACGGTTCTGCTTGCTGGTTCATGTTCGGTGTTCTCCCTCGTCAGACGCGCGCCGCGTCGTTGGCCGCTTCAGCGGCGACTTCGGCGGCCACTTCGCGCACGTTCAAGGCTTGCGGCGGCAGCGGGTCGTGCGGACGCGTCTCCAGCCAGAATCGATACATCAGGTTCTTCGCGGTATCGAGCCGATACGTGCTCGTCGCGCGCATGTCGGACAACGGCTGGTAGTCGCGCTCGAGCGCCTGCATCGCGGCCTGCGCGGTGGCTTCGTGCCACTGCGCGCCGTCGAGCACGGCTTCGGTATTGGCCGCGCGCTTCGGCGTCGCGGCCATCCCGCCGAACGCGATGCGCGGCTCGCGGATCGTGTCGCCGTCCGCGATGAACGCGAACGCCGCGCACACGGCCGAGATGTCCGAGTCGAAGCGCTTCGACAGCTTGTACGTGCGGAACTGCAGCTTGTCGCGCGCGCCGGTGCGGGTCGGCACCTTCAGGCCGACGACGAATTCGTGCGGCGCCATGTCCTTCTGCTGGTAGCCCGTATAGAGCGCCTCGAGCGGCAGCTCGCGCACCGTGTCGCCGCCGCGCAGCACGACGCGCGCGCCGAGCGCGATCAGGCCCGGCATCGAATCGCCGATCGGCGAGCCGTTCGCGACGTTGCCGCCGAGCGTGCCCGCGTTGCGGATCGGCAGCGACGCGAAGCGCTTCCACATCTCGGTCAGTTCCGGATACGTGCCGGCCAGCGCTGCATAGGCCTTCTCGACCGTCACGCCCGCGCCGATCTCGATCCAGTCGTCGCCGTGCACGATCTGCTGCAGTTCGGCGATCTGGCCGACGTAGATCAGGTCGTCGAGGCGGCGCATCTGTTTGGTGACCCACAGGCCGATGTCGGTGCTGCCGGCGAGGATGCGCGCGTCGGGGCGCTCCGCCTTCAGCGCGGCCAGCGCGTCGAGCGTGCGCGGCGCCGCGAAGCGTGCGCCGTTGACCGTCGTGTAGTCGAACGTGTCGTCGCGCTTGAGCGATGCAAGCGTGCGGGCGAGCGCGGCCGTGTCGACCGGCGCCGACGGTGCCCGAGCGCCTTCGCCGGTCGCGCC
>NZ_BCPP01000180.1:0-8984 GCF_016586125.1 Burkholderia sp. E168m23 | reverse complement strand
CAGGGCGTGCGCGAAGCGGATCGTTACCTGATCGCGAACGCGCAGATCCTCGGTGCGTCGCGCCGGCAGATCACCACGTCGGTCGTGATCCCGTCCGCGCTCTCGTGGATTCTCGCGAGCCTGCACGTGAGCTTCGGCTTCGCGCTGGTCGGCGCGGTGGTCGGCGAATTCCTGGGTTCCAAGCAAGGGATCGGGCTGCTAATCTCCACCGCCCAGGGCGCGTTCAACGCGAGCGGCGTGTTCGCGGCGATGATCGTGCTGGCCGTGGTCGCGCTGGCCGCCGACTACCTGCTGACGCGGATCGAGAAGCGGCTGCTGAAGTGGCGTCCCGCGGCGTTCTGAACACCGCCGATCGGCGCCTGACATGACACCCCCGACCGCGCCGGCGCCCCCGGCGCGGTTCGGCATTTCGGAGAAGGAGCGCGAGAGGATGGCGCACAGCCTGCGCGGGCGGCTCTTGTGGTGGCTGCTGCTGCCGCTCGCGGTGTTCGTGCTGATCGCCGGCGCGATGTCGTACGACACCGCGCGGACCACGGCCGCGCTCGTGCAGGACAGCGCGCTCGTCGCATCCGCGCGCACGATCGGCGAGGACGTCGAATGGCGCAACGGTCGGCCCGCGGCCGACGTGCCGCCCGCCGCGCTGGAGATCTTCGAATCGCCGTCGGGCGACTCGGTGTTCTACAAGGTGATCGACGGCCACGACCGCCTGCTCACCGGCAATCCGGCGCTCGACCTGCCCGCGCGGCACGGCACCGAGCCGACGCTGTACGACACGTCGCTTGACGGCGTGCGGCTGCGCGCGGTGGCCTACGACCGCCAGCTATATGACGAGGGGCAGGTCGAGACGGTCACGGTGGTGGTCGCGAAAACGACGCGTTCGTACGGCGCGATGGTCGCGACGATCTGGCGGCCGCAGCTCGTGCGCCTGTCGTTGATGCTGGTGCTCGCGGTGGTGCTCGTCTATCTCGGCCTCACCTTCGAGCTGCGCCCGCTGATGAAGCTCAAGGACGACGTGGCCGACCGCGGGCCGATGGAGCTGGAGCCGATCCGCCCCGAACGGCTCCAGCACGAGCTGCGGCCGATCGTCGACGCGATCAACCAGTGCATCGCGCGCCTGAACATGCATACGGCCACGCAACGCCGCTTCATCGCGGATGCCGCGCATCAGTTGCGCACGCCGATCGCGGTGCTCGATACGCAGATCCAGTACGCGCAGCAGCGCGGCAACGGCGATCACGAACTCGCGTCCGTGCTCGACAGCATGCAGCGCAGCAGCCGCAAGATGGCGGATGTGACCGACAAGCTGCTGCTGCTCGCGCATGCGGAAGCGACGCCGTCGACCTTGCTCACCCACCGCGTCGATCTGGCCGCGGTGGTGTCGAGCGTGCTGGAAGAGACGATCGTGCTCGCGCAGCGGCGCGACATCGACCTCGGCGCCGACCTCGGCGAGCGGCTCGACGTCGCGGGCAGCGACAGCCTGCTCACCGCTCTGGTGATGAACCTCGTCGACAACGCGGTGCGCTACACGCAGCCCGGCGGCTGCGTGACGGTCTGCGCGCGGCGCGACGGCGACACGATCGTGCTCGACGTGGTCGACGACGGCCCCGGCATCCCGGCCGAAGCCCGACCGCACGTCTTCAAGCGGTTCTACCGCGTGTCGGCCGATACCGAGGGGTCGGGCCTCGGGCTCGCGATCGTGCGCGAGATCGCGCTGGCGCACGGCGGCAGCGCATCGCTCGCGCCGGGGCCCGGCAATCGCGGTGTCGTCGTGACCGTGCGCCTGCCCGCTTTCGATTGAAGAGAACGCCGTCATGAAACTTTTGCTGGTCGAAGACAACGCCGAGCTCGCGCACTGGATCGTGAACCTGCTGCGCGGCGAGGATTTCGCGGTCGACTGCGTCGGCGACGGCGAGCGGGCCGACACGGTGCTCAAGACCGAACGCTACGACGCGGTGCTGCTCGACATGCGGCTGCCCGGCATCAGCGGCAAGGAAGTGCTCGCGCGGCTGCGGCGCCGCAACGACAACGTGCCGGTGCTGATGCTGACCGCGCACGGCTCGGTCGACGACAAGGTCGACTGCTTCGGCGCGGGCGCTGACGACTACGTCGTGAAGCCGTTCGAGTCGCGCGAACTGGTGGCGCGCATCCGCGCGCTGATCCGCCGGCAGGCCGGCGTCGGCACGACGCAGCTCGTGTGCGGCGACCTCGTCTATGCGTTCGGCACGCGCGAATTCCGCTGCGGCGACGCCGTGCTCGCGCTGCGGCGCCGCGAGCATGCGATCCTCGAAACCCTGATGCTGCAGCAGAACAAGACGGTATCGAAGGCGCGGCTGATGGACAGCGTGTTCGCGCTCGACGACGAGCCGAGCGCCGACGCGATCGACATCTACATTCACCGGCTGCGCAAGCATCTCGCCGGCAGCACGGCCGAGATCATCACGCTGCGCGGGCTCGGCTACATCCTGCGGATGAAGAGCGCGCACGGTTGACGCGGCGCGCTTCCCGCTTTCCACACATCAATTCGTAGCACGAATCATCATTGAAGCCTGCCGGACGTCCGGCAGGATCGCTTCCGCACGCGTGCCCGATCCACGATCATTGCGCGTTCGGTGTTTTCACCGATCCGATTCTTTCCTCCGGGAAAGCGTCGTGAAGGATTGCACCCTCTACGATGCTACGCGTCGGCCCGCTCGCTGTGGCCGGCAAGCGTCGGCATACATTACGTACTGCCAACGACCGGATTTCAATGCGGCAGTTCGGAGGAGACGATCTTGAAACGAAAAACCCTTGCCCTTTCCATCGCGGCGGCGGGCCTGTGCGCCGGCCACGCGCATGCGCAGTCGAGCGTGCAGCTCTACGGCCTGATGGACCTGAGCTTTCCGACCTACCGGACCCACGCCGATGCGAACGGCAAACACGTGATCGGGATGGGCAACGAAGGCGAACCGTGGTTCAGCGGCAGCCGCTGGGGCCTGCGCGGCGCCGAAGACATCGGCGGCGGCACGAAGATCATCTTCCGCCTCGAAAGCGAATTCGTGGTCGCGAACGGCCAGATGGAAGACGAAGGCCAGATCTTCGACCGCGACGCGTGGGTCGGCGTCGAGGACGAGCGCTTCGGCAAGCTGACGGCCGGCTTCCAGAACACGATCGCGCGCGATGCGGCGACGATCTACGGCGACGCGTACGGCTCCGCGAGACTGTCGACCGAGGAAGGCGGCTGGACCAACTCGAACAACTTCAAGCAGATGATCTTCTACGCGGCCGGCCCGACCGGCACGCGCTACAACAACGGCGTCGCGTGGAAGAAGCTGTTCAGCAACGGCATCTTCGCGAGCGCCGGTTACCAGTTCAGCAACTCGACCTCGTTCGCGACCGGCTCCGCGTACCAGGCCGCGCTCGGCTACAACGGCGGGCCGTTCAACGTGTCGGGCTTCTACAACCACGTGAACCACAACGGCTTCCGGAACCAGACGTTCTCGGTCGGCGGCAACTACACGTTCGACATCGTGCGGCTGAATGCCGGCTACTTCCGCTACAACGGCGACCAGGGCGCGCTCGGCCAGCGTCACGACGATTCGTGGACGGTGTCGATGAAGATCGCGCCGAAGGGCGCGCTCGACTACGAGCTCGGCTACCAGCAGATGCGCATCAAGAACGCCGCGAACAACGCGGACGGCTTCACGCCGAACGCGAACCTCGGCGCGTTCAGCCTGACCAACGGCGTGGCCAACGGCTTCAAGGAGACGATCTACGGGTCGGTGTTCTACCACCTGAGCAAGCGCACCGAGGTGTACCTGGCCGGCGACTACATGAAGCTGCACGGCGGCTACACGGTGTCGTCGACGTTCGGCGCGAAGAACCAGCTCGAACTGACGTCGGGCATCCGCACGCGTTTCTGATCCCAGGCAGGCATTGGGCGGGGCTCGTCGGGCCCTGCCGCCCCCTCCCTCCGGGATGCTCCATGCAGGCACGCCGGCGCACGACGCCGACCGTGCCCTTTTTTTCATCCCTTGTTCGTCCTTTTCGCGGCCCCGCCGGAGGTCCGCCGCGCGACCGCCGCCCGCCCCGTGCGACAACCGGCCCGAACCCGCTCGCGGCCCGTCCGGCGGGCGATCGCGGCCGATACCCGCCCCCTCGACTCACATCGGCGCTTGACCTGCGCCGACCGACTCGCTAGCGTTTCGGGTTTGCCCGGGCGGCCATTGCCGCCGGTGCCGTGAGCGCGCCCGACGTCCTGGCGCGCGCGGCCGGGCTCCGATGGAAAAGACGATGCAGAAACTCGATGCGGCCAGCCCGCAGGCGATGTCGACGGATTTCACCGCCGACAACGTCGCGCGCCTGAAGGCGCTGTTCCCCGAACTCGTGACCGAAGGCCCGGACGGCGCGTCGGTCGACGTCGACGTGCTGAAGGCGCTGGTCGGCGAGCGCACGGTCGGCGACGCCGACGAGCGCTACGGCTTCCACTGGCACGGCAAGCGCGCCGCGCGCCAGGCCGCGCTCACGCCGTCGACGGGCACGCTGCGGCCCTGCCCCGACGACAGCGTCGCGTGGGACGACACGCGCCATCTCGTGATCGAGGGCGACAACCTCGACGTGATGAAGCTGCTGCACAAGAGCTACGCCGGCAAGGTGAAGCTCGTCTACATCGATCCGCCGTACAACACCGGCAGCGATTTCGTCTATCCGGACGATTTCAGCGACAGCATCCGCCACTACCTGGCGATGACGGGCCAGACCGAAGCCGGCGTGAAGCGCAGCACCAACACCGAGGCGAACGGCCGGTTCCACACCGACTGGCTGAACATGATGTATCCGCGCCTGAAGCTCGCGCACGCGCTGCTGTCCGACGAGGGGCTGATCGCGGTGCACATCGACGAGCACGAAGTGCATGCGCTGGTGCTGATGCTGCGCGAGATCTTCGGCGAGGAAAACGAGCTCGGCGTGGCCGTGTGGGACAAGCGCAACCCGAAGGGCGACGCGCGCGGCGTCGCGTACCAGCACGAATCGCTGGTGCTGTTCGCGCGCAACGCCGAGACGCTGCTCGAACGGGCGCCGCTCAAGCGCCCGAAGCGCAACGCGCAGCGCATGCTCGATGCCGCGCACGACGCGGTGTACCGCAGCGGCAACCCGAAGGACGCGCAGAAGGCGTACCGCGCGTGGATGAAGGCGCAGACCAACCTGTCCGGCGGCGAGGTGATGTACGACCGGCTGTCGCCGGAAGGCCGCGTGTACCGCCTCGTGTCGATGGCGTGGCCGAACAAGAAGAAAGCGCCGGACGAATATTTCACGCCGCTGATCCACCCGGTCACCGGCAAGCCGTGCGCGATGCCGGCGCGCGGCTGGCGCAACCCGCCCGCGACGATGCAGGCGCTGCTCGAGCGCGGCCAGATCGAATTCGGCCCGGATGAAACCACGCAGCCGCAGCGGATCTACTACCTCGACGAGAACATGTACGAGAACGTGCCGTCCGTGCTGCCGTTCGCGGGCTCCGACGACGCGCTCTTGAAGACGCTCGGCATCCCGTTCGACCTGCCGAAGCCGGTCGACTTCGCGGCGGCCGTGATCGGCTGGTGCACGCGCGGCGACGACATCGTGCTCGACTGCTTCGCCGGCTCCGGTTCGACCGGCCACGCGGTGATGCAGGTGAACGCGACCGACGGCGGCGCGCGCCGCTACATCCTCGTGCAACTGCCCGAGGCGCTCGACCGCCGCGACAAGACGCAAACGGCGGCCGCCGATTTCTGCGCGAAGCTGAAAAAGCCGCTGACCCTCGCCGAAATCACGAAGGAACGCCTGCGCCGTGCCGCGCAACAGGTCGCGCGCGACTATCCGGAAAGCTATGGCGACCTCGGTTTTCGCGTATACCGGCTCGACACGACCAACGTGATCGAGTGGGACCCGCGCCGCGACGACTTCGACCATGCCCTCTTCGCGTCCGTCGAACACGTGAAGACCGGCCGCACCGAGGACGACCTGCTTGCCGAACTCACCTTGAAGCTGGGTCTCGACCTGTGCACGCCGGTCGAGCATCACCAGGTGGCCGGCAAGACGGTGCACCTGATCGGCCGCGCGATCGTCGCGTGCTTCGACGCACGCATTTCGCGCGACGACGCGGGCCCGCTCGCCGACGGCATCGTCGACCTGCTCGATGCGAGCGGCGCGTCGCGCGACGTCACGTGCCTGTTCCGCGACAGCGGTTTCGTCGACGACGTCGCGAAGCTCAATCTCGCCGCGCTGCTCGAACAGCACGGCGTGAAGCGCGTGCGGAGCCTGTGATGCGGCTGCATTTCGAAGCGGATCTCGACTACCAGCGCGAGGCGATCGACGCCGTCTGCGACCTGTTTCGCGGCCAGGAATCGTATCGCGGCGACTTCAGCGTGCTCGCGAACGCCGCGCCCGGCACGACGGCCGCCGCGCAAGGCTCGCTCGGCTTCGCGGTATCAGAGCAGGGTGTCGGCAACCGGCTGTCGCTGACCGACGACGCGCTCGCGCGCAATCTCGCCGACGTGCAGTTGCGCGGCGGGCTGCCGCCGTCCGGCCTGCCCGGCTCGCGCGACTTCACCGTCGAGATGGAGACCGGCACCGGCAAGACCTACGTGTACCTGCGCACGATCTTCGAGCTGAACCGCCGCTACGGCTTCACGAAATTCGTGATCGTCGTGCCGTCGATCGCGATCAAGGAAGGCGTGCACAAGACGCTCGCGATCACCGAGGATCACTTCCGCGCGCTGTACGCGGGCGTGCCGTACGACTACTTCCTGTACGACTCCGCGAAGCTCGGCCAGGTGCGCCACTTCGCGGCGAGCGCGGCGATCCAGATCATGGTGATGACGGTCGCCGCGATCAACAAGAAAGAGATCAACAACCTCTACAAGGACAGCGAGAAGACCGGCGGCGAGAAGCCGATCGACCTGATCCGCGCGACGCGGCCGATCGTGATCGTCGACGAGCCGCAAAGCGTCGACGGCGGCCTCGAAGGGCGCGGGCGCGAAGCGCTCGCCGCGATGGCGCCGCTCTGCACGCTGCGCTATTCGGCCACGCACGTCGACCGCCATCACATGGTGTACCGGCTCGACGCGGTCGACGCGTACGAGCGCAAGCTCGTCAAGCAGATCGAGATCGCGTCGGCGATCGTCGAGGATGCGCACAACAAGCCGTACGTGCGGCTCGTCGGCGTGTCGAACCGGCGCGGCGCGATCAGCGCGCGCGTCGAGCTCGACGTCGCGACGGCGGCCGGCGTGAAGCGCCAGATCGTGTCGGCGACCGACGGCGACGATCTCGAACGCCTGACCAAGCGCGCGCTGTACGCGGGGCTGCGGATCGGCGAAGTGCATGCGGTCAAGGGCGCCGAATACGTGGAGCTGCGCCATCCGGAAGGCGAGGCGTTCCTGTCGCTTGGCGAGGCGTTCGGCGACATCGACACGCTGGCGGTGCAGCGCGAGATGATCCGCCGCACGATCCGCGAGCATCTCGACAAGGAGTTGCGCCTGGCCGAGCGCGGCGTGAAGGTGCTGTCGCTGTTCTTCGTCGACTCGGTCGAACGCTATCGCCGCTACGACGAGAACGGCATGCCGGTGAAGGGCGACTACGCGCTGATCTTCGAAGAGGAATATGCGCGCGCGGCCCGTGTGCCGGCCTACCGTGCGCTGTTCGACGGCGTCGACGTCGCGCTGGAAGTCGAGCGTGCGCACAACGGCTACTTCTCGATCGACCGCAAGGGCGGCTGGACCGACACGAGCGAGAGCAGCGCGGCGGCCCGCGAGAACGCGGAGCGCGCGTACGGCCTGATCATGCGCGAGAAGGAAGCGCTGCTGTCGTTCGACACGCCGCTGAAGTTCATCTTCTCGCACTCGGCGCTGAAGGAAGGCTGGGACAACCCGAACGTGTTCCAGATCTGCACGCTGCGCGACATCCAGACCGAACGCGAGCGCCGCCAGACGCTCGGCCGCGGGCTGCGCCTCGCGGTCGATCAGGACGGTGAACGCGTGCGCGACCCGGGCGTCAACACGCTCACCGTGATCGCGACCGAGCGCTACGAGTCGTTCGCGGAAAACCTGCAGAAGGAAATCGAGGCCGATACGGGCATCCGTTTCGGGATCGTCGAGGAACACCAGTTCGCGGCGCTGCCCGTGCAGGAAGACGGCGGCCCCGCGCACGCGCTCGGCATCGAGCTGTCGCGCGTGCTGTGGAACCATCTGCACGAGCAGGGCTACGTCGACGCGCAGGGCAAGGTGCTCGACCGGCTGAAGGATGCGCTGCGCCAGAGCGCGCTCGTGCTGCCGGATGCATTCGAGCGGCTGCGTGCGCCGATCGTCGCGACGCTGCGCAAGCTGTCGGGCCGCTTCGCGGTGCGCAACGCCGACGAGCGCCGCGCGATCGCGTTGCGGCGCGATGCGTCGGGCAAGGCCGTCGTGTTCGGCGAGGATTTCCGCGCGCTGTGGGATCGCATCCGCCATCGCACCGTGTACCGCGTCGAGTTCGACAACGCGAAGCTGGTGCGCGACTGCACGGCCGCGCTGCGCGACGCGCCGGACATCGCACGGGCGCGGCTGCAGTGGCGCAAGGCCGAGATCGACATCGGCAAGGCCGGCATCGAGGCGATCGAGGTGGCCGGCGCCGGCACGGTGCTGCTCGACGAAGGCGAGTTGCCGCTGCCCGACCTGCTCACCGAGCTGCAGGACCGCACGCAGCTCACGCGCCGTTCGCTTGCGACGATCCTCGCCGACAGCGGCCGGCTCGACGATTTCCGCGTGAATCCGCAGCAGTTCATCGCGGTCGCGGCCGATGCGATCAACCGCTGCAAGCGGCTCGCGCTCGTCGCGGGCATCGCGTACCGCAAGCTCGGCGAGCGCCACGTGCATGCGCTCGAATCGTTCGAGAGCGAAGCGCTGACCGGGTACCTGCGCAACCTGCGGCCGGACGCACGCAAGTCGATCCACGAAGCGGTCGTGTGCGAGACGGACGCGGAGCGCGCGTTCGCCGAT
>NZ_BCPP01000179.1:0-8985 GCF_016586125.1 Burkholderia sp. E168m23 | reverse complement strand
AAGTAGTGCGGATGGTAGCCGCCCGCGCGCATGAACGCGTCGCGCCGGAACGCGGTCGCGCCGGCCAGCAGCCCGAGGATCGGCCGGCCCGGCAGCGCGACGGGCGCGTCGAGCGGGCTGTCGGCCATCAGCCGGCAGGTCGGGTCCTCGCGTTCGTCGGGGCCGACCAGCACGCGCGCGGTGACGGCCGCGACGTGCGGATACGCGTCGAGCAGGTTCGCGGCTTCGGCGATCGAGCCGGGCGCCCACCACGTGTCGTCGTCGCAGAACGCAACGTGGCGCGTGCGGGCGACGGCGACGCCGAGGTTGCGGCCGGCCGCGCCCAAGTTGCCCGGCGCATGCACCAGCGCGACATGCGGAAAGCGGTCGCGGATCAGCGTGGCCGTGTCGGCGTCCGCCGCGTTGTCGACGACGACGATCGCCGGCCGGTCGGGCAGCACGGACAGGTGTTCGAGCGTGCGCGCGAGTTCGGCGGCGCGCCGGCAGGTCAGCACGATCGCGGTCACGCGCGGCTCGCCCGGCGGCAGCGCGACGCGCGCGGGCGTTACGCGGACGTGACGTCGCATTCGAGCCGCCAGATCGTTTCGGGTTCGCGGAGAGCGGCACGCATATGAGGTTCCAGCAGCGTTACCTGGCTCGCGTACGCATCGACGGCGGCGGCTTTCGCGGCGACGCTGTTCGTGTCGCCGGCGGCCGGCGCCGCGACCGGATGCGCGGTCCAGCCGCGCTCGCGCCATTCGATCACGCGCCTGGCCATCAGTCCGTCGATGCGGCGATACGGCACGTCCTCGTAGAAGCGCCAGACGTGCGACGGATCGTCGGTGCGCAACAGCGACAGCATGGCTTCCTGCACCTGCAGATGATCGCGGTGGAACAGGCCGGCCGGCGCGAGCACGCCGAAGCCCGGGTGCGCGTCGATTGCCTCTGCCACGCGTGTCGCGATCGCGGTCGACGTAGTCGGTACGCCGTACTGATCGTCGAGGAAATCGAGCCACACGGGGCGGGCGTCGAGCAGCGCGAGCGCGCGGCGATCTTCGTCGCGGCGCGCG
Source organism: Burkholderia sp. E168m23 (assembly GCF_016586125.1). Taxonomy (NCBI): domain Bacteria; kingdom Pseudomonadati; phylum Pseudomonadota; class Betaproteobacteria; order Burkholderiales; family Burkholderiaceae; genus Burkholderia; species Burkholderia sp. E168m23. Next base: position 7,936 of record NZ_BCPP01000179.1, on the reverse strand, counting down.
CGCACTGCCTCGTCGGCGTGGCGGAAGCCCGCGCGCTGATCCCACGGGGGCGCGGGCGTGCCGTGCGGCGGGATGCCCGCGAACACGGTGACGACGATCGAGCCGGGCGCCTGCGCGAGCAGTTGCCCGCAACTGAAGACGGCATCGTCGAGATGCGGCGAGACGACGAGCCAGCGTGTCGGGTCGGGCATGGCGTGAAGTTCTCCATCGTGAGCGGCCGGGCCGCCGGTTCCGATCGGCCAGCATGCGTCGTGCCCGCGAGCGGCGCCCACGCCGGCCGCTGTCGAGTGTCCCCGCAGGAGCGTGTCCAATGACCGAAATTGCACGGCCGCAGGCCGGAAATTACGCAACGGCCGTGATGCTGGTCGCGATCGCGACCGTGTTGCAGACGCTCGCGATCCGGTTCGGCGGCGTGAATCTGCCATTCGTGCTGTATTACCCGCTGCTCGCCGGCGCCGCGTGGGCGACGTCGTTCGTGTTCGGTATCGTGTCGACGGTGGTCAGCGGGCTGCTCGTCTGGACGCTGTTCCTGTCCGATCCTGCCGCCTATACGACGCCGCTGCCCGACCGGCTCGTGCAGCTCGGCACGTTCATCCTGATCGGCGCGCTGGTGTGCGCGGTCGCGTCGCTGCTGCATCACACGCGGCTGACGAACGATCGCGCGCGCCGACGCGAGGCGGCCGCGCGCCGGCAGTTCGAGGCCGTGCTGCGCGCCTTGCCGCACGGCGTGATCGCGACCGACCCGAACGGGCGGCTCACCTATCTCAACGCGGCCGCGGCCGAACTCGTCGGCTGCCGGCCGGACGAGGCGGTGGGGCGGCCGGTGCGCGACGTGCTGCGGATCGTCGATCACGAAGGCCGCCGCGTGCCGACCACGCCGCTCGACCATGCGCTCGGCGGCGCCGAGGCGACGTCCGACCGGCACTGGCTGCAGGCAGGCAGCGGCGAGCCGGTGCCGATCGTCGCGGTCGCGTCGCCGATCGGCGATGCGGAAGGCAACCTGGACGGCGCGGTGCTGCTGTTGCGCGATGCCGGCGCGGACCGCGCGCGCATCGATGCGTCGCGGCTCCAGCATGCGGTCGTCGAGGCGTCGCCGGACGCGATCGTCGGGATCGACGCCAGCGGCCGCATCGCGAGCTGGAACGCGGCTGCGCAGCGGCTCTTCGGCTACGACGAGGCCGACGCGCGCGGCCGCAGGTTCGACACGCTGATCGCGCGGCGCTGGCTGCGGCTCAATCCGCTCGCCGACGCGTTCGACGCGATGCACGAGCCGGTCGGCCCGCTCGAACTGTTGTGCGTGCGGCGCGACGGTCGGCGCTTTCGGGCGACGGTATCGGCGTGCCCGGTGCAGGGCGAGGCGCGGGCGTGCGTCGCGCTGTCCCTGACGCTGCACGAAACCGGCGCGCAGCGTCGCCGCGACCTGCGGGCGCAGCGCTCGCTGCAGGGCGCGCGCGATGCACGCGATCAGGCCGACACGTCGAACCGGCTGAAGGACGAGCTGCTGGCCACCGTGTCGCATGAATTGCGCACGCCGCTGAACGTGATCTACGGATGGATCGAGGTGCTGCGCAATACGGGCGATCACGCGTTGCAGCATCAGGCGATCGACGCGATCGACCGCAGCGCGCGTTCGCTCACGCGAATGGTCGGCGACATCCTCGATGCGTCGTCGCTCGCGACCGGCAAGCTGCGGCTCGACGCGACGCCGGTCGACGTCGTGCGGTTGTTCTCCGATCAGGTCGGCACGTTCCAGACCGCCGCCTCGTCGGCCGGCATCCTGCTCGAATTCGACTGCGCCGCGTCCGCGTGCATCGTGTCGGGCGACGCCGAGCGGTTGCGGCAGATGCTGTCGAACCTCATCTCGAATGCGCTGAAATTCACGCCGGGCGGCGGCAGCGTGACGGTCGGCCTCGCACGCGACGGCGGGCACGCGGTGTTGACCGTCGCCGATACGGGGCAGGGCATCGCGACGGAGTTCACGCCGTACGTGTTCGACATGTTCCGCCGCGCGGACGATTCGCCCGCGTCGCCGCGGCGCGGGCTCGGTCTCGGCCTGTCGATCGTGCGACATATCGCGCAACTGCACGGTGGCAGCGTGACCGTCGCGAGTGCGGGCCGCGATCGCGGCACGACGTTCACGGTGACGCTGCCGGCCGGCTGGCAGCCGGGCGGCGCGATGGCGTGGAGCATCGTGCAGGCGGGCGGCCAGCGCGAGGCGCTCGTGCTCGATACGCAGCGCATCCTGATCGTCGACGACGACGCGACCACGCGGGCCAGTCTCACCGCCGCGCTGACCACGTTCGGGGCGGCGGTCGCGATCGCGTCGTCGGGCCGCGAGGCGCTCGCGATGGTGGCCGACATGCGGCCGACGGTCGTGCTGTCCGACCTCGCGATGCCCGACGGCGACGGCTTCTGGCTGCTGGAGGCCTTGCGGCGCGGCACGACGAACGGCGACAGCAGCCCGCTCGACGTGCGCGTGCTGGCCGTCACCGCGCACGCGGGCCTCGCCGACGAACGCCGCGCGCTGGAGGCCGGCTTCGACGGCTACCTGTGCAAGCCGGTCGACGTGCGCGAACTGGCCCACAAGATCGCGCACGTGACGAAGCGCGACGGCTGACGCGCGTCGCGTCTCGGTTGCTTCGGCCGCGTCAGCCGCGTCACGTCGTCGGCGCCGGCCGGTTCTGCGTATGGACCTGGGCGAGCAGATGCGACGCGATGCGCGTGCTGCGCACGAGATCGCCGGGCGTGTGGTGCGTGACCTGGCGCTGAATGAAGTAGCGCGCGGTGTGCGCGAGCCCGTTCGCGAACGTCGTCGTCGCGCGCCAGCCGAGCCGCTTCTGCGCGGCGGCCAGATTTGGCCGCCGCTGGCGCGGATCGTCGGACGGCAGCGGCCGGAATTCGATCGGCACGTTGGCGCCGACGATCCGCACGACTTCCCGCGCGACGTCGATCATCGCGATCTCCACGTCGCTGCCGAGATTGACCGGCTCGCTCGCATCGCCCGGTTCATCCATCAGCCGGATCAACGCATCGACCATGTCGTCGACGTAGCAGAACGAGCGCGTCTGCTTGCCGTCGCCGTAGACGGTCAACGGCTGTTCCGCGAGCGCCTGCGTGACGAAGTTCGATACCACGCGCCCGTCGGCCGGGTGCATGCGCGGGCCGTACGTGTTGAAGATCCGCGCGATCCGCACGTCGATTCCGTACTGGCGGTGATAGTCCGCGAACAGGGTTTCCGCGCAGCGCTTGCCTTCGTCGTAGCACGCGCGGATGCCGGTCGGGTTGACGCGGCCGCAATAGTGCTCGTCCTGCGGATGCACGTCGGGGTCGCCGTACACCTCGCTCGTCGATGCCTGCAGAATGCGCGCCTTCACGCGTTTCGCGAGGCCGAGCAGGTTGATCGCGCCGTGCACGCTGGTCTTGGTCGTCTGCACGGGGTCGCGCTGGTAGTGAACGGGCGACGCCGGGCACGCGAGGTTGTAGATTTCATCGACTTCGACGTAGAGCGGAAACGTCACGTCGTGCCGCATCAGCTCGAAATTCGGCGCATCGAGCAGGTGCGCGATGTTGTCCTTCGTGCCCGTGTAGAAATTGTCGACGCACAGCACGTCGTGGCCGGCCGTCACGAGGCGTTCGCACAGATGCGAACCGAGAAAGCCGGCGCCGCCGGTGACGAGGACGCGTTTTCGGTCGTAGCCCTTCATTACGTATTCTCCTTGCGGTGTGCGAGCACGCCTCGCGTGGTGGCGACCGGCGTGCGCCGGCCGGTGCCGGCCGACGTGCCGGCGCGCTGCGCGTGGGCGACGTCGCGGTAGATGTCGACGAGCCGGTCGGCCACGCCTTGCCAGGTGTAGAAGCGATGGGCGCGCAGGTAGCCGGCGCGGCCGAGCGCCGCGCACAGGTCCGGTTGCGCGCGCAGTTGCACGAGGCGCGCGGCCAGCGCGGCCGGGTCGCGCGGCGGCACGAGATAGCCGGTCGTGCCGTCGTCGACCGTCGTGCGGATGCCGCCGACGTCGCTGCCGATCACCGGCGCCGCGCACGCCATCGCCTCGACCGGCGTGATGCCGAACGGCTCGTACCACGGCGTCGTCACGAACACGTCGGCCGCGCTGTAGTACAGGTGCAGCGCGTCGCGATCGCGCCGGCCGACGAAGGTCACGCGGTTCGCGATCCCGAGTTCGTGCGCGAATGCCGCGAGCCGCGCGAGTTCCGGGTCGCGCGCGGGGTCGGGCGTCGGCTGGCTGCCGCCGACCACGTACAGGTGCGTCGGCCGCTGCGGGTCGCGCGGCATGCGTGCGAGCGCGTCGATCACGGTGTCGATGCCCTTGCGCGGCACGAGGCGCCCCAGTTGAAGTACGACGAATGCGTCCTGCGGCCAGCCCAGCCGCGCGCGTGCATCGACGCGCGGCACCGGCCGGAATTCCCGTGCATCGAAGCCGCACGGCACGATCTCGATGCGCGCGGTGTCGGCGCGGTAATGCGTCGTCAGGTCGAGCGCATCCTGCGGGCATTCGGCGATCAGGCGGTCCGAGCGGCGCGCGAGCGTGTCCTCGATCGTGAAGCGCGCGTCGGGAAAGCCGTCGGCCGTGCCCTGGTGCAGCCGCCGCACGCGGCCGAGCGCATGGAACGTCGTGACGAGCGGGATGCCGAGCGCTTTCTTCACGCGCAGCGCCGCGTCGCCGGACATGAAGAAGTTCGCGTGCATCACGTCGACCGGATCGGGCTCGCGCCGCATGCGCGCGATCATGTACTGCGCGAAGGAGCCCATGTACGGCAGCAGCTGCTCCTTGGGCACGTCGGTCGGCGGGCCGGCCGGCACGTGGATCACGCGCATGCGCGGGCCGATCGACACGACTTCCGGCAAATGCGGATTGTCGCAGCGCGTGTAGACGTCGACGTCGAGGCCGCGCTCCGCGAGCTGCTTCGCGACGTTCGCGACATAGATGTTCTGACCACCGGCATCGACGCCGCCGATCACCCCCAGCGGCGACGCATGTTCACTGATCAACGCAATTCTTTGCATGGTATTGCTCCCGGTATCGGGGCCGCGCACACGGGCCACCCTTGTCGGTCGCTCGGCAATCGGCATGCCCGCCGGATTGCGGGGAAAACCGCTTCCCGGTGTGCCGAAAAAATTACAACGCGTTGGATGAAAGGGCGTCTGATCGCGGTGGCGCGCTGGCATCCGGCGCACGCGGCGCGGCACGCGACTTGCGCGCCTCCCGTTCACCTGCCGGCGTGTCCGGCTTGACGAAAAGGAGGTCACGATGAAGGTATCCCCGCTGCAAGCCCGCCCCCCGCGAATCCGCCGTCAACGCGCGCTGCGCACCGGCATGGCGGTCGCGATCGCCGCGGCCGCCGCGTGCATGGTCGTCGCGCCGAACGCGGTCGCCGCCGGCGACGACGGCGCCGCATCGTCGTCGACGTCGTCGTCGCATTCGAGCACCGGCACGAAGATCCGCGACGCGACGATCACGACCAAGGCGAAGGCCGAACTCGTCGGCACCAGCGGCCTGTCGGCCGGCGACATCCACGTGAAGACGCGGCACGGCACCGTGACACTCACCGGCAGCGTGCCCGACGAACAGCAGCGCACGCAGGCCGTCAGCGTCGTGAAGCAGGTCGACGGCGTGCAGGGCGTGCGCGACCAGTTGACCATCCGGCCCAAATAACCGCGACGCGACCGTAACAGGAGTCCAGCGATGAACTGCATGCTCAAACCGGTCGGCGAACAGACGATCGTGATTACCGGCGCGACGAGCGGCATCGGGCTCGTCACCGCGCGCAAGGCGGCACGGCGCGGCGCGAAGCTCGTGCTGTTCGCGCGCAACGAGGAAGCGTTGAACACGCTGTGCGAGGAAATCCGCCAGCACGGCGGCCTCGCGGTGCCGGTCGCCGGCGACGTCGGCAACGTCGAGGATCTGCAGCGCGCGGCCGCGGCGGCGGCCGACACGTACGGCGGCTTCGACACCTGGATCAACAACGCCGGCGTGTCGATCTTCGGCACGGCGGCCCAGGTGCCGCTCGAGGATCAGCGCCGGCTGTTCGACACCAACTACTGGGGCGTCGTGCACGGCTCGCTCGTCGCGGCCGACCATTTCCGGCGCAAGAGCGATTTCCACGGCGGCGCGATCATCAACATGGGCAGCGAGGCGTCCGACGCGCCGGTGCCGCTGCAAAGCGCGTATGTCGCATCGAAGCACGCGGTGAAGGGTTTCACCGATTCGCTGCGGCTCGAGATGGAAGCCGATCATCTGCCGGTGTCCGTCACGCTGATCAAGCCGGCCGCGATCGACACGATGTTCGTGATGCACGCGAAGAACTACATGAACGTCGAGGCGAAGCTGCCGCCGCCGATCTACGACCCCGATCTGGTGGCCGACGCGATCCTGTTCGCGGCCGCGCATCCGCGCCGCACGCTGTTCGTCGGCGGCGCCGCCAAGTTGACGTCGGCGAGCGCGTACCACGCGCCGCGCCTGTTCGATCGCCTCGCGGCCACGCTGTTCTCGCGCGGCCAGCGCACGGTACGCCCCGCGCGGCCGCGCGACGACAACGCGCTGTACGACTCGCGCCACGCGCTGCACGAGCGCGAAGGCATGGAAGGGCCCGTGCTGCGCAGCTGTGCGTACAACTCGGTGGTGCAGCGGCCGAAGGTTGCCGGCGCGGTCGCGCTCGGCGCGGCGGCGCTGGTGTTTGCCGCGTTCGCACGCGCGCGCCGGCAGTCCGCGTGATTTCGTTCATTTTCCAAGGAGGCTTTCATGACATCCCGACAACATACGGGCCACGAATACAGCCACTCGCGCGCGCACGAAGGCGAGCGCACGCAGCAGGACCACGACAAGGGCGGCCATCAGACGGGCCACGGCAAGCCGCCGAGCCCGGTCGACGTGCAGAAGGCGCTGAAGGGAATGGACTACCCGGCGAGCAAGTCGGACGTCGTGCAGTGCGCGGAACGCTCGCATGCGGACCCGGCGGTGCTCGACATGCTGCGCAAGATTCCCGAGCGCGAGTACGACACGCCGGCATCGGTATCGAAGGAACTCGGGCGGCTGATGTGAGCGTCGCCCCGTCGCGCCGCGTGCTTGTGCGCGCGGCGCATCCATCACGAGGAGCACGACCATGGCGATGATCGTCGCAGGCCGTTTCACGACGTTCGATGAAGCGGAAGGTGGGGCGCGTCACCTCTACGAGCGCGCGTTCGGGCCGGACGACGTGTCGATCTTCTTCCTGAACCCCGGCGGCCAGCACGCACGCTTCCCGATCGGCGGCGACGTGTATGCCGACACGGCGGCGAAGCCCGGCGGGCGCGGCGCGATGGTCGGCGCGATCCGCGGGCTGCTGATCGGCGTCGTCGTCGGGCTGATCGCTTATGCGCTCGGCCTGCACTACTGGTTCGTGCCGGCCGCCGCCGCGCTGGCCGGCGCCTATCTCGGCGCATTCGGCGGCGCGCTCGGCCGCATGCGCGGCGAGCAGGCCGAAGGCAAGGGCACGCTCGCGCAGAGCGAGACCGGCGTGATCCTCGCCGCGCGCGTGACGCCCGATACCGCGACCGCCGCCGAAGACGTGCTGCGCGCGACCGGCGCGAAGTCGATCGAGCGCGTCGAAGGCGACTGGCAGGACGGCGAATGGCGCGATTTCGATCCGGTGCGCCGGCCCGACGAAGCCCCGTCCGGCGGCCCGCGCTGACCACGCCTTTTTCCAAGTGCTTGCAACGCCAACCGTAAAAACACGGCCGCCGTGCGCGGGCCGGCGTGCGCCGCGCGCGGCACGCCGTTTGCGCAGCATCGGCGGCACCCGTTCAAGGAGGAACCCATGACCACCGCACAGACTCCCCCGCCGCAGAAACAGACGCAGCAGCCGGGCATGGAGCGCGACATGCATCCGAAGCCGCGCGACGAGGCGGCCGACTACGTCGGCAGCGGCAAACTCGCCGGCA
>NZ_BCPP01000178.1:0-9049 GCF_016586125.1 Burkholderia sp. E168m23 | reverse complement strand
AATTGCGCCGCTCGTCGAGCCGCACTATCCACCTCGATGCCGTGCTGACGGCCGGCGAACCCGCGTGGAACATGAGCGGCACGCTGTTCGAAGGCATCGAGCGCTGGGCCGAGCGCAAGGCGACGATCACGCACGAGGACACCAAAGCGCGCGCGCATGCGGCGATCGGCATGCTGCGCGACCACGGGATCCAGCACGTGCGCACGCACGTCGACGTGACCGATCCGACGTTGGCCGCGCTGAAGGCGATGCTGGAAGTGAAGGACGAGGCGCGCGGGCTGATCGATCTGCAGATCGTCGCGTTCCCGCAGGAGGGCATCGAATCGTTCGACGGCGGCCGCGCGCTGATGGAGCAGGCGATCGAGCTCGGCGCGGACGTCGTCGGCGGAATTCCGCATTTCGAGAACACGCGGGAGCAGGGCGTCAGCTCGATCCGCTTTCTGATGGATCTCGCGGAACGCACGGGCTGCCTCGTCGACGTGCACTGCGACGAAACCGACGATCCGCATTCGCGCTTTCTCGAAGTGCTCGCGGAAGAAGCGCGCGTGCGCGGCATGGGCGCGCGGGTCACCGCGAGCCACACGACCGCGATGGGTTCGTACGACAACGCGTACTGCTCGAAGCTGTTCCGGCTGCTGAAGCGGGCGGGACTGAACTTCATCTCGTGCCCGACCGAGAGCATTCACCTGCAAGGGCGCTTCGACACGTTTCCGAAGCGGCGCGGCGTCACGCGCGTCGCGGAACTCGACCGGGCCGGCATCAACGTGTGCTTCGGGCAGGATTCGATCAAGGACCCGTGGTATCCGCTCGGCAACGGCAACATCCTGCGCGTGCTCGATGCGGGCCTTCATATCTGTCACATGATGGGTTACCAGGACCTGCAGCGCTGCCTCGACTTCGTGACCGACCACAGCGCGACGACGATGCATCTCGGCGAGGGCTACGGCATCGAGATCGGGCGTCCGGCGAATCTCGTCGTGCTCGACGCGGACAGCGATTACGAAGCCGTACGCCGGCAGGCGAAGGCCACGCTGTCGATGCGCCACGGGAAGGTCATCATGCGGCGTGAGCCGGAGCGCATCACGTATCCGGATTGACGCGGAAGGCGGGTCATCGCGGCCCGCCGGCCCTCATGTATTCAACAAATGCATGAGTCGATTCGAAAAATACGTTTGTCTCATGAGAGGCGGGGGCCTACGATGCGGTCCTGATGACGGCATGCAGCGTGCGCGCCGCCTTTTCGATCCTCGTTCGCCGACCCCATGCGCCTCGATCTTCCATCCGCTCCCGCCGCTTCCTCGCCACCCGTCAGCCCGTTCGCGCGCATGGCTGTCGTCACGGTCCTGACCGGTATCGGCGCGGGTCTCGGCGGCATGCTCCTCGCGTTGCTGCTGCATGCGATCCAGCACCTCGCGTACGGCTACAGCATCGCGCACGTGATCGGGTCCGAGAGCTTCCTCAGTGGCGTGACCGGCGCCGAACCGCTGCGTCGGCTGGCGGTGCTGACCGTCTGCGGGATCGTCGCCGGCGGCGGCTGGTGGGCGCTTTACCGGTATGGCCGGCCGCTCGTCAGCATCCGTCGCGCGGTGCGCGCGGCCGATCCGCGGATGCCGTTCGTCAGTACGACGGTTCATGCGCTGCTGCAGATCGTCACCGTCGCGCTCGGCTCGCCACTCGGCCGCGAAGTCGCGCCGCGCGAGATCGGCTCGCTGCTCGCCGGGCGGTTCGCGCATGCGGCGCGACTCACGCCCGACGATTGCCGGCTGATGGTCGCGTGCGGCGCCGGCGCGGGGCTCGCGGCCGTCTACAACGTGCCGCTCGGCGGCGCGATCTTCGTGCTCGAGGTGCTGCTCGGCACGTTCGACATGCGTGCGCTGATCGTGGCGGTCGTGACGTCCGCGATCGCGGCGATCGTCGCGTGGCTCGGCCTCGGCAATGAGCACCAGTACACGGTGCCGGCGTTCGTGCTGAGCACACCGCTGGTCGCATGGTCGATCGTCTGCGGGCCGCTGTTCGGCTTCGCCGCGTACGGTTTCGTGCGGCTCACGACCCGCGCGCGGGCGAACGCGCCGAAGGACTGGCGGCTGCCGGTGTTCGCGCTGCTCAACTTCGCGGTGATCGGCGTGCTCTCGATGGGGTTTCCGCAATTGCTCGGCAACGGCAAGGGGCCGGCATCGCTGGGCTTCGACGGCACGCTGACGATCGGCCTCGCGGCGGTGCTGCTCGTGCTGAAGGTGCTGATCGAGGCCGGCAGCCTGCGGGCTGGCGCGGAAGGCGGGCTGCTGACGCCGGGCCTCGCGAACGGCGCGCTGCTCGGGGTCGTGCTCGGTGGACTGTGGAGCATCGTGTGGCCGGGTGCATCGCTCGGCGGATGCGCGCTGATCGGCGCGACCGCGTTTCTGGCCGCGTCGATGCAGATGCCGATCACGGCCGTCGTGCTGCTGCTCGAATTCACGCGCGCGAATCACGACTGCCTCGTGCCGATGCTGCTTGCCGTGGCAGGTTCGCTTGTGGCGTACCGGCTTGCGCAGAAGCTGGTGGAGCGGCGAGCGACAGCGATCGCAGCCGTCAGCACGCCGGAGGCGGTTGCTCGCTAGCGGGCTCACGCCAGGGCCCGTATACGCATCGATGCGCGCGGCGATCCATCCACGACATGGCGTATCTGGAAGGCGTCCAGTGGGCAGGGGAAGAGCGTGCATCGCTGACGCATCAATTCCGTTTTGAAGTGGATTATCCGCGAAAATATCAAAATAAGACACAATGTATGGGAATTAAAGTTCCTGCATGCATCTCTCCTGTAACTCTATAATATTGTGAGTTATGAGAGATATGGCGCGGGAAGACCCACTATGCTGGAATTAAATTTTCGCAAGCCCGATGAAATCGTCACACTGCTTTGCGCGAGGCTTCGCACGGAGCGGCTGGCGTTGCAATTGACGCAGAGCGACGTAGCCGCGCGTGCCGGCGTCGGTTCCAATACCGTGTCCAATCTGGAAGCCGGACGCAATGTGAGCCTCGAGACGGTAGTTCGTGTAGCCATGGTCCTGGGACGTAGCAAGGAACTCGAAGGATTGTTCCTGCCGAAGCTCGATAGCCTGGAAGACGTTCATCGGTATGAAAAAAGTGCCAAACGTCAGCGCGTCAAGAGGGGCAACCAGAAATGATCGAGCGGATCGATGTCTACTACGACGGCTGGGGGGAGCACTGGCTGTGGGGATCGATGGTTTCTACGACGGCGATCACGGGGCGCCCGTTGATCGTATTCGAATATAGCGATGACGCGCGCAAAAGGGGGCTGGAACTGTCGTCTTATGCGCTCCCATTGCATGGGGCGAGGCTGCGCAAGGACTTTCCGTCCCACCAGCTGGGATTGCCCGGCCCAGTCTATGACGCGCTGCCCGACGGATGGGGCATGTTGCTCATGGACCGCTTGTTCAAACGCCGCGGTCTCAACGCGGCACGCATCGGGCCGCTGGAGCGGTTGGCTTACATTGGCAACCACGCAATGGGCGCCATGTCGTTCGAGCCGGTCGCGGTCGAGATCCAGGCACCGCAGCCGGATATTCCTCTCGACCGGCTCGCGGCCGAGGTACAGGAAGTCCTCAACGGTGAGGGCGGCGAATTCCTTCATCAACTGCTGCAGGTGGGCGGCTCTCCGCAAGGTGCCAGGCCGAAGGCCCTGGTCTATCGTGATCCGCAGTCCGGCGTTTTTACCACGGCCGCGGTGGCGGGTTTTGACGCGTGGTTGGTCAAGTTCCCGGCTCGGCAAGAGCATCCCGAGGTGTGCGCGATCGAAATGGTCTACGCCGAGTGCTTGCGCATGTGCGGCATCGAGACCCCGGACACGCTGCATTTCAATTTGCCTGACGGGATGGCGGCATTTGCGTCCCGGCGTTTCGATCGACGGGACGGTCTGCGCGTGCCCATGCAAAGCGTTGCCGCGTTTACCGGTGCCGATTACAAAACGCCGGGGGCGCTGGACTACGTGAACTTCTTGCGTGCGACTCACATGTGCACCAACGACGTACGCGAGAAGGCGCGGGCGTTTGAACGGGCTGTCTTCAATGTCGCGTTCAACAATCGCGACGATCATCCGAAAAACTTCGCTTACGTCATGTCGCGATCCGGCCAGTGGAAACTCGCGCCGGCCTACGACGTGACATTCTGCGAGGGGCCGGGCGGTTACCACCAAATGGACGTCATGGGCGAGGCGCTGCGGATCGACCGGGCGGCATTGCTCGGACTGGCAAAGGAAGCAGAGCTTTCCGCAGCCGTTGCCAGCGACATGATCGACGGAATGTGCGGAGTAGCCAGCCAGTTCTCGGCCATTGCGAAGCGCCGCTACGAGGGGATCATCACAGAAGACACGCTGACGGACATTCAGCGTCGAATCGACGAGAACGTTGCGCTGCTGCGCTAGGGCTCGGCGTGCGCGACATCATGGGGTATTGCGTGACGACGCTGCTGTTCTCGGGCGTGGTGTTTGTCGCGGAGATGCATCTGTTCTGACAGAGCGAGGCGAGATGCGGCCGGGGCGAAACCCGCATCTCGCCAGCCTGAATCTCGTTGTCTTCAGCCGCGCGACCGCACGTCGGCGTGCTCGTGCCCGTGCCGCAACGCGAGGCTCGCGAACGCCGCGACGACGAGCGCGGCCGCCAGCAGCGTCAGCCCGTTCTTCGCATTGCCGGTCGCCTGTTCGATCGCGCCGACGACGGTCGGCCCGACGAAGCCGCCGAGCAACCCGCACGTATTCACGAGCCCGAGCCCGCCGGCCAGCGCGCTGCCGGCGAGCCGCGACGCCGGAAACGTGAACACGATCGACTGCACGACGAAGAACATCGATGCAGCGACGCACACGCAGAGCAGCCCCGCCAGCGGCGACGCATGCGCAGCGCCGACCATGCCGGCGGCCATGACCATCAGCCCCGCGCACAGCATCCGGCGCGAATGACGCGACTCGCGGGCGAAGCGGGGCAGCGTCCCGGCGCCCAGCGCGGCGGCGAGCCAGGGCAGCGACGTCAGCAACCCGACCGCGACCGGCGAGAGCCGCCCCGACGCGCCGATGATGCCCGGCAGGAAGAAGATCACCGTGTAGATGGTCAACTGGTGGCAGAAGTACACGAAGATCGCGAGCCAGATCTGCGGATCGCGCAGTGCGGCGCCGAACGCATGGCCGCCGTGCGCGGCGACGCCCGCGTCCTGTTCGGCGGCCAGCTTGCGCTCGAGCGCGCGGCCGGTTTCCGGGGCGAGCCACGGCGCGGCGCTCGGACGGTCCGGCAATCGCGTCCACACGACGAACGCGAGCAGGATCGCCGGGATGCCTTCGACGACGAACAGCCATTGCCAGCCGTGGAAGCCGAGCGTGCCGTCGAGCTCGATCAGCGCGCCGGCGAGCGGCCCGCCGACGATGTTGGCGATGCACACGCCGAGCAGGAAATAGCCGGTGGCGCGCGCACGTTCCTCGCGGCCGAACCAGTACGTCAGATACAGCATCACGCCGGGAAACAGGCCGGCTTCGGCCACGCCGAGCAGCAGGCGCATCACGTAGAACGACGTCTCGCCGCGGACGAACGCCATCGCGACCGACAGCGCGCCCCACGTGATCATGATCCGCGTGATCCAGAAGCGCGCGCCGACGCGATGCATGATCAGGTTGCTCGGGATCTCGAACAACGCGTAGGTGAGAAAGAACAGCCCCGCGCCGAGCCCGTACGCGGCCGATGAGATGCCGAGATCGATGCCCATCGAATGTTTGGCGAACGCGATGTTGGTGCGGTCGAGAAAGCTGATCACATAGGCGGCGATCAGCAGCGGCATGAGTTTGCGGAACAGCAGCCGGTTCAGCGACGCGTTCGCGTCGCCGGCGGCGGAAGACAATGCCTGAGCGTGATGAGTGGACATGCGGACGACTCCGGTAAGAGCGAACCGGCGCGCACAGCAAGCACGGCGCGCCGCGTTCGGCAAATGCCGCTGCGATGCAGGCAGCGGATGGGCAGTCGACGGAGCCGCGCCGGCGGCGCTCGAACGGAGCGGGGCGATCAAGGGCGTCCTGGCGCCGGCCGGCTCGGGCCGGCGCCTTGTCACTGCGCTTGCGGGTTCTGGTGTTGGGGTGCTACCCGGCGGTCAGAAATTCACCGCGTCGCCGCCCTTGAGTGCGAGCATCGCGCGCGCCTCGGCCGGCGTCGCGATCTCGAGCGACAGGCCTTCGAGCACCTGGCGCATTTTCAGGACTTGCGCGGCGCTCGATTCCGCGAGCTTGCCGGGCGCGATCCACAGCGAATCCTCGAGCCCGACGCGCACGTTCGCGCCTTGCGCGGCGCCGATCGTCGCGAGCGGAATCTGGTTGCGCCCGGCGCCGAGGATCGACCACACGTAATCGCTGCCGAACAGGCGGTCGGCCGTCCGGCGCATGTGCATCAGGTCCTCCGGGTGCGCGCCGATCCCGCCGAGCAGGCCGAACACGCTTTGCACGAAGAACGGCGGCTTCGCGAGCCCGCGATCGACGAAGTGCGCGAGGTTGTACAGGTGCGAGATGTCGTAGCACTCGAATTCGAACCGCGTGCCGTTCGCGCCGCAGCGCGTGAGGATCGTCTCGATGTCCGCGAACGTGTTCTTGAACACGAGATCGCGGCTTTTCTCGAGATGTTCGCGCTCCCACGGATGCTTCAGCTCGCGGAAGCGCTCGAGCATCGGGTACAGCCCGAAGTTCATCGAACCCATGTTCAAGGACGCGACTTCGGGCTGGAAATGCAGCGCCGGCTGCAGCCGTTCGTCGACCGTCATGTGCGGGCTGCCGCCCGACGTGAGGTTGATCACCGCGTCGGTCCGCGCCTTGATGCGCGGCAGGAACTCGGCGAACACGGCCGGGTCCTGCGTCGGCTTGCCGTCGGACGGGTTGCGTGCGTGCAGGTGCAGGATCGCCGCGCCGGCCTGCGCGGCCGCGACCGCGGCCGTTTCGATTTCGTGCGGCGTCACGGGCAGGTACGGCGACATCGACGGCGTATGGATCGCGCCGGTCGGCGCACAGGTGATGATGATTTTGCGAGCGTTTGCCACGGATGGATTCCTTTCGATGAACGATGCAGGAGGCGTCAGAGCACTTCGACGTTGCCGCAGACGGAGATCGCCTGCCCGGTGATTCCGTGCCCGCCCGGCGAGCACAGGAACAGCGCGGTCGCGGCGATCTCGGCCGGATCGGTCATGCGCCGCAGCGAGATCTTCTCGAGATAGCGCTGCTCCATTTCGTCGTAGCCGATGCCGAGCTGCTGCGCGCGCGCCTCGATCACGCGGCGCATCCGCGGGCCGCGCACGATGCCGGGCTGGATCGCGTTCACGCGGATGCCGAGCGGCCCGAGTTCGATCGCGAGACTTTTCACGAGGCCGACCACCGCCCATTTGGTGGCCGCATACGGCGTGCGGAACGCGTAGCCGAGCCGGCCGGCGACCGACGACAGCGCGATGATCGCGCCGCCGGGTTTCGACTCGCGCAGCAGCGGCACCGCGCGGCGCGCGAACTGGAATTGCGCGTTCAGGTTGATCGCGACGGTCTGCTCCCACTGCACGGGGTCGATTTCGTCGATGCCGCCGGTCGGGCCGGCGATGCCCGCGTTGTTGACCAGCACGTCGAGGCCGCCGAGCCGGGTCGACACGTCGGCGAACACGCGCTCGACGGCGGCCGGGTCGGACACGTCGGCCAGCGTCGCGCTGATCGCGCCGGTCGCGGCACGCGGCGGCCGGTCGGCGAGCGCCGCGATCGAGGCTTGCGACGCATCGCAAACGTGCACGCGCGCGCCGCATTCGGCGAACGCGTCGGCGATTTCGAGGCCGATGCCCGACGCGCCGCCGGTCACGAGGACGCGCAGGCCGTCATAGGGTTTCAGCAGGTCGGAAGCTGTCATGCCGGGTTGTCTCCATCTTTGGTGTTGTGGAATGACGGCCGCTCGCGTGTCGGGCGGCCGTGGCAGGCGGTCGCTACGGTTTCGCGTTCACGCTCCGCGGCGTCTGTTCGGCCCGCAGCGTCTCGGCGAGATCATGCGCGGCGCCGCCGATGTCGAGCGCGATGCCGGCCCGCACGCCCGCGCCGTCGCGCCGTTCGAGCGCATCGACGATCGCGCGGTGCGCATCCATCGAGCGCCGCATGTGCGGGATGTCGAGCGCGACCATGTTGAGGAACGGGCCGACGCGCATCCACAGGTTCTCCACGATCGCGAGCGTGTTTTCGCTGGCGCCGTGCGCGTAGATCGCACTGTGGAACGCGAAATTGCTTTGCAGGTAGGCGCGCGAGCGGCCGGCCTCGGCGTGTGCCTGCATCGTCTCGTAGGTCTTGCGCACGGCCGCGATCTGCGCGTCGGTCATCCGGGCGCACGCGCGTTCGGCGATGCAGCCTTCGAGCGCGATGCGCACGTCGCGGAGTTCGTCGAGCATGTCGAGCGTCATCGGCGGGACGACGAGCGCGCGATTCGGGCCGTCGACCAGCGCGCGTTCGGCGCGCAGCCGCGTAAGTGCGGCCCGCACGGGCATCGTCGACGAGCCGACCGCCTCGGCGACGCTGCGCAGGCTCAGCGCCTGGCCGGGCGCGAAACGGCCGCTCATCAGCGCTTCGCGCAGTTGCTGATAGACCTTGTCGGCCATCGTTTCCTGTTCGATGACTTTCAGTGCGGGCGGGACGATACGGGGCGGCAAGGCGGGGCTCCTGAGTTTGATCTGCGATCTGTGATCACACTGGCGATGTGCGAAGTTTTGTCGATCGGGGCGGCGGAGTCAAGGCGAACGGGATCGGGGAAAACGAGGGGTGAAGCAGAAGACGGATCGGAGTCCGACAAGCCGATGTCCTTACAAAAAACTTTCAAGCCGTGCATCATGACGCCCTGATTCGGTGGATTCGAAGGTTCTCGGTGCACATGAGCCGTCGCGAGTCTTCGATGCGCTTACCCTCGAGTCGAATTCATTTCAACAACAAGGAGCCAAAGTGAAACGACCATCATTTGCCGTTGCATGGGCGGCATCTCAGCGAATCTACGACCCGGCAAATTCCGGTGAGCGCGTTGCG
>NZ_BCPP01000177.1:0-9069 GCF_016586125.1 Burkholderia sp. E168m23 | reverse complement strand
GGGCGCGTCCGCGCTGCCGCAGGGCATCGGCTACAACCCGACCGGGATCATCGCGGCGCTGGCCTACTGGTCGGCACGCGCGATCCTCGTATAACTTCGTATAATGTATGCTATACGAAGTTATTACGATCAACGCGGCGTTCGACGATTTCGTGTTGCTCAAGGGCGTGGAAGCCGGTATTCGCGAGGATGGCAGCCTGGACGTGCCGGACGCGATGCTCGGCCGGCTCGATCTCGTCGTCGGCGCGGTACGCGACGGCTTCGACCTGCCGCGCGGCGCGCAGACCGATCGCATGCTGCGTGCGATGGAGCATCCGTATTTCACGATTCTCGCGCACCCGACCGGCCGCGTGCTCGGCGAGCGCGACGCGTGCGAACTGGACGTGCCGCGCGTGCTCGCGCAGGCCGCCGCGCGCGGCTGCTTCGTCGAACTCGATGCGCAGCCGCGGCGCTTCGACCTGCCGGACGTCTGGTGCCGCGAGGCCGCGAAGGCCGGCGTGCTGGTCGCGATCGGTTCGGATGCGTACGGCGCGGACGAGCTTGACCATCTCGCGTTCGGCGTCGATCAGGCGCGGCGCGGCTGGCTGACGCGGCAGGACGTGCTGAACACGCGCACGCTCGCGCAACTGCGGCCGCTGCTGGCACGCACGATGGGCGGTGCGGGCAGCGCGGGCGGCGGCGCGAAGCGGAGCCGGTCGAAGGGCGCGTGAACGCCACGCGGCCCGGCCGAATTGCGTTCAGCTCATGCCGGCAGGGTCATGCGAGTACGCCGGTCGCCGGGACGTAGGGCAGGCCGAGCGCCAGCGCGACCGCTTCGTACGTGATGTGGCCGTCGCACACGTTCAGGCCCGCGCGCAGATGCGGATCGTCGAGCATCGCCTGCTTCCAGCCCTTGTCGGCGAGCGCGAGCGCATGGCCGAGCGTTGCATTGTTCAGCGCAAAGGTCGACGTGCGCGCGACCGCGCCGGGCATGTTCGCGACGCAATAGTGGACCACTCCGTCGACCACGAACGTCGGCGCCGCGTGCGTGGTCGCATGCGAGGTCTCGAAGCAGCCGCCCTGGTCGATCGCGACATCGACGACGACCGCTCCCTTGCGCATCGTCGCGATCATGTCGCGCGTGACGAGCCGCGGCGCCGATGCGCCCGGAACGAGCACGGCGCCGATCACGACGTCGGCATCGCGCACGGCTTCGTCGACCGTCTGCGCATTCGAGCAGACGGTCGCGATCCGGTTGGCGAACACGAGATCGAGCTGGCGCAACCGGTTCACGTTGTTGTCGAGCACGGTGACGCGCGCGCCGAGGCCCACCGCCATCTGCAGCGCACCGGTGCCCACGACGCCCGCGCCGAGCACGACGACGTGCGCGGCCGGCACGCCCGGCACGCCGGCCATCAGCAGGCCGCGGCCGCCGCGCGGGCTTTCGAGGTGGGTCGCCGCGACCTGGATCGACATACGGCCGGCGACTTCGCTCATCGGCGCGAGCAACGGCAGGCCGCCGCCGGGGCCCGTCACGGTTTCGTACGCGATGCAGACCGCGCCGGATTTCACGAGCGCGGCGGCCTGGTCGGGATCGGGCGCGAGATGCAGGTACGTGTAGAGGATCTGGCCGCGCCGCAGCATCGCGCATTCGGTGGGCTGCGGTTCCTTGACCTTGATGATCATGTCGGCGCGCGCGAAGATTTCTTCGGCGCCGTCGCCGAGCGACGCGCCCGCGGCCGTGTAGTCGTCGTCGAGCAGGCCGATCGCGGTGCCCGCGCCGCGCTGCACCAGCACGCGATGGCCGTGCCGCGTGAGTTCGCGCGCGCCGGCCGGCGTGAGGCCGACGCGGTATTCGTGGTTCTTGATCTCCTTCGGCACACCGATCAGCATGAGTCGCCTCCATGGCCTTCGTTATCGTCGTCGTGCGGGCAGTCCGTTGCGCAGCGCCTTGCCGACCGCAGTACTGGAATAACAGGGTAGTAGTGCGCGGAGGGAAGTCAAGCGACCGGGCTGTGCGACGACGCATGCGCACTGCAACGCAGCATGCGTCACCGCCGGTTGCGACCGGACGTCGCAATGCGCACGTGACGCGGTTTCGGTATCGTCATGCGTGGCGCGGGCCGGGGCCGCGAGCCGAACACCTTTCGGCAAAACGACGAGACAACGAGACGAGGACCTTGATCGACATGACCGGTGCGTATTTCAGCGTGCCGACGCTTTGCGCCATCGCGCTCGTGCACGTCTACTGGGCGTTCGGCGGGCGATTGGGCAAGCGCGCGGCCATTCCGGAGCAGGATGGCGTACCGCTGTTGCGGCCGACGGCGGTCGGCACGCTGACCGTCGCGCTCGCGCTGCTGGGCGGGGCAGGCGTGGTCGCCGCGCGTGCCGGCTGGCTGGGGCGCAACGCGTATCCCTGCACGATCGCGTTCGCGGTCGTTGCGCTCGCATTGATCTTCGCGGTGCGCGCCGTCGGCGATTTTCGCTACGTCGGCTTCTTCAAACGGATTCGCGGGTCGCGTTTCGCGCGGATGGACACGCTGTATTACTCGCCGCTGTGTGCGGCGCTGGCGCTGTCGATCGCATCGATGTTCTGGCCGTGGTGAGCGGGGCGCGGCGCGCGATTCAGTCCGCGCACGTATCGATCAGCGTCAGGCATTCGGCCGGCACGGCATCGGTCAGCCGGACACCGTTTTCGGCGACGAAGAATGTGTGGCCCTGCCGGTGCATCCGCTGCGCCTCCACTTCGAGGATCTCGGGCACGCCGTAGCGCGCGCCGACGGCCAGCGCCGTCCGGATCTCCGCCGACAGAGGCACGTGATGCACGTGATGACAGCGGCCGGGTTCCGCCGCCGCCCGATCGTCGCTGTCCGCCATCACCTCATCCTTGCACATTCCGGCATCCGGTTTTCCCATTGTTGCTAATTTCGATGCACTGAATTGCATTGAACCCTCTAGCGCTGGAACCGGTTCCATATATAATTCGCCGCACTCGTCGCCGGGCCCCGAAAGAGGGTCGTGCACGTTGCGCTTGCCGTCGGCGGACGCGACGTCTAAGTTGAACAAGGGTCATGGGCGATGAAGGAGAGATGCCG
The DNA here is from genome assembly GCF_016586125.1 of Burkholderia sp. E168m23. Classification (NCBI taxonomy): domain Bacteria; kingdom Pseudomonadati; phylum Pseudomonadota; class Betaproteobacteria; order Burkholderiales; family Burkholderiaceae; genus Burkholderia; species Burkholderia sp. E168m23. Next base: position 5,995 of record NZ_BCPP01000177.1, on the reverse strand, counting down.
GCCGATGCCGGTATTTGTCCGACGATAGGGCCCGCCAAGAGGTCGATCCGCGCAACGCCGCCGGCACCGGGGCGAGCGCGGCTGCAATGACGGCGCCACCGCGAATCGCGGCCGGGCGCCTGCATCGAGGTTGTGCGCAACACACGAAAGAACAGGGCGACCGGCCGCCTGCGGCACGGCTGCCGTGCCGGGCACGCGGCATGCGGAATGCGCGCGTCCGAACCCCGATCCCCAACGATCAACATCCGACCATGTCCACGCCACCTGACAAACCCAATTCGCGTCGCCGTTTCCTGCGCACATCGGTCGCGCTCGTGCCGATCGCGTCGGTCGCCGGCTGCGACCTGCACTCGTCGTCGCCGTCCGCGACGACCGCCGGCAACGCGTCCGCTGCATCGGCCAGCGCCGAACGCGCGCCGTACAAGCCGACCTTTTTCGATGCGAAGGAATGGGCGTTCGTCCAGGCCGCCGTCGACCGGCTGATTCCGGCCGACGCCGAAGGCCCCGGCGCGCTCGAGGCGGGCGTGCCCGAATTCATCGATCGCCAGATGGAGACGCCGTATGCGCACGGCGCGACGTGGTACATGCAGGGGCCGTTCCAGCAGGGCGTGCCCGAGCTCGGCTACCAGTTGAAGCTGGTGCCGCGCGACATCTACCGGCTCGGCATCGCGGCCGTCAACCGCTATTGCGAGAAGACGCACGGCAAGGCGTTCGCGGATCTCGACGCGCCGACGCGCGACACGGTGCTCGGTGCGCTGGAGAAGGGCGGCGCGCAGATCGACGACGTCCCGCCCGGCGTATTTCTCGGCCAGTTGCTGCAGAACACGCGCGAAGGCTACTTCTGCGATCCGGTGCATGGCGGCAATCGCGACATGGCCGCGTGGAAGATGATCGGTTTCCCGGGCGCACGCGCGGATTTCATGGATTTCGTCAACCAGAGCGGCAAGCCCTATCCGTACGGCCCCGTCTCGATCAACGGGGAGCGCAGCTGATGGCCGCAGACAAGAAGCCGCACGTCGATGCGGTGATCGTCGGCTTCGGCTGGACCGGCGCGATTCTCGCGAAGGAACTGACCGAAGCGGGATTGAACGTCGTCGCGCTCGAGCGCGGCGAATATCGCGACACCTATCCGGACGGCGCGTATCCGAACACGATCGACGAGCTGACCTACAACATCCGCAAGAAGCTGTTCCTCGACCTGTCGAAGACGACCGTGTCGATCCGTCACGGCCTGCAGGACACCGCGCTGCCGTACCGGCAGCTCGCCGCGTTCCTGCCGGGCGAAGGCGTCGGCGGCGCGGGGCTGCACTGGTCGGGCGTGCACTTCCGGATCACGCCGGAAGAGCTGCGCCTGCGCAGCCACTATGAAGAGCGCTACGGCAAGAAGTTCATCCCGGAAGGGATGACGATCCAGGATACGGGCGTGACCTACGACGAGCTCGAGCCGCATTTCGATTTCGCCGAGAAGGTGTTCGGCACGTCGGGGCAGGCGTACAAGGTCGGCGGCAAGGTGGTCGGCGACGGCAACGTGTTCGAGGCGAACCGCAGCGACAACTTCCCGCTGCCCGCGCAGCTCAATACCTATTCGGCGCAGCGCTTCTTCGATGCCGCGCATTCGCTCGGCCTGCATCCGTACCGGCTGCCGTCGGCGAACACGTCGGGCCCGTACACGAACCCGTACGGCGTGCAGATGGGCCCGTGCAACTTCTGCGGCTACTGCAGCGGCTACGCGTGCTACATGTATTCGAAGGCGTCGCCGAACCTGAACATCCTGCCCGCGCTGAAGCAGGCGCCGAACTTCGAGCTGCGCTCGAAGTGCCACGTGCTGCGCGTCGACCTCGACGACACGAAGAAGCGCGCGACCGGCGTCACCTACGTCGATCCGGCCGGACGTGAAGTGCACCAGCCGGCCGATCTCGTGATCGTGGCCGCGTTCCAGTATCACAACGTGCACCTGCTGCTGCTGTCGGGCATCGGCAAGCCGTACGATCCGATCTCGGGCGAAGGCGTGGTCGGCCGCAATTTCGCGTACCAGAACCTGTCGACGATCAAGGCGTTCTTCGACAAGGATACCTACACGAACCCGTTCATCGGCGCGGGCGGCAACGGCGTCGCGGTGGACGACTTCAACGCGGACAACTTCGACCACGGCCCGCTCGGCTTCGTCGGCGGCTCGCCGCTGTGGGTGAACCAGGCCGGCGTGAAGCCGATCAGCGGCATCGCCACGCCGCCCGGCACGCCGCAGTGGGGCTCGGCGTGGAAGAAGGCCGTCAAGGACAACTACGCGCACACGATCTCGATGGACGCGCACGGCACCAACATGTCGTACCGCGACGTGTATCTCGACCTCGACCCGACCTATCGCGATTCGTACGGCCAGCCGCTGTTGCGGATGACGTTCGACTGGAAGGACAACGACATCAAGATGGCGCAGTACGTGACCGGGCAGATGAAGAAGATCGCGGAAGCGATGGGGCCGAAGGCGATCGGCGTGTCGACGCGCGAATTCGGCAAGCACTTCGACTCGCGCCAGTACCAGACGACCCACCTCGTCGGCGGCGCGATCATGGGCACCGACCCGAAGACGAGCGTGCTGAACCGCTATCTGCAGTGCTGGGACGTGCACAACGTGTTCGTGATGGGCGCGTCCGCGCTGCCGCAGGGCATCGGCTACAACCCGACCGGGATCATCGCGGCGCTGGCCTACTGGTCGGCACGCGCGATCCGCGAGCAATACCTGAAAAATCCCGCCCCGCTGGTGACCGTATGAAGAGGACGATGAACCACCACAACGCCGCGCGTCCGGTGTCCCCGCTGCGGCGCGCGCTGGCGATCGGCACGGCATGGGCGGCATTCGGTCTGGCGGGCGGCGGCGCGTTCGCGCAGCCGGCGTCCACGCCGTCCGCGGCTTCGGGCGCGGTGGCCGCACCGGCCGCCCAGTCGGCCGACGCGAACCTGATCAAGCGCGGCGAATACCTTGCTCGCGCGGGCGACTGCATCGCCTGCCACACCGCGAGCGGCGGCAAGCCGTTCGCGGGTGGCCTGAAGTTCGACACGCCGATCGGCGGCATCTACTCGACGAACATCACGCCGGACCCGAAGACGGGCCTCGGCGGCTGGACTTACGAGGACTTCACCCGCGCGGTGCGCGAAGGCGTGCGCAAGAACGGCGACACGATGTATCCGGCGATGCCGTTCCCGTCGTACGCGCGCCTGACCGACGACGACATGAAGGCGCTGTACGCGTACTTCATGCACGGCGTCGCGCCGGTCGAGCACGAGAACCGCAAGGTGGACATCGTGTGGCCGCTGTCGATGCGCTGGCCGCTCGGCATCTGGCGCAAGATGTTCGCGCCGTCGCCGAAGCCGTTCGACGCGGCGTCGTACACCGACCCGGTGGTCGCGCGCGGCGCGTATCTGGTGCAGGGGCTCGGCCACTGCGGCGCGTGCCATACGCCGCGCGCGCCGACGATGCAGGAGCGCGGGCTGACCGACGCGGACGGCCTCGACTTCCTGGCCGGCGGCGCGGCGATCGACGGCTGGGTGCCGACGAGCCTGCGCGGCGAGCCGCGCACGGGCCTCGGCACGTGGAGCGAAACCGAGATCGTGCAGTTCCTGAAAACCGGCCGCACGCTGCGCACGGCCGCGTTCGGGGGGATGACGGACGTGGTCGGCCACAGCATGCAGCACATGACCGACGACGACCTGAACGCGATCGCGCGCTACCTGAAGACGTTGCCGCCGCGCGTGCAGGGCGAGCAGCCGCACGTGTACGACGCGGCCGCGGCGAAGGCGCTGCAGACCGGCGACGCGAGCAAGCCGGGCGCGGCCGTCTATCGCGACAACTGCATGGCCTGCCACCGCAGCGATGGCCACGGCTACACGCGCGTGTTCCCGGCACTCGCCGGCAACCCGGTCGTGCAGGGCGACGACCCGACCTCGCTGATCCACGTCGTGCTCGAAGGCAGCGCGCTGCAAGGCACGCGCACCGCGCCGTCGACCTTCACGATGCCGCCGTTCGGCTGGCGCCTGTCGGACCAGGAAGTCGCGGACGTGTCGAACTTCGTGCGCACGAGCTGGGGCAACACGGGTGCGTCGGTGACGGCCGCGCAGGTCGCGAAGGTGCGCAAGAGCGTGCCGTCGACGCGGCCCGAGCCGCCGCCGGGCGCGCGCTTCCCGCAAGCGTCGCGCTGACCGGAGCGGCGGGGCGTCCGCCCCGCCTGCCGCCCGGTTCACGTCAATGTGCGGCCGGGCGGCAACGCCTTTCCCTTCGCCGGGGTCACGCCCCGCAACCCGCGCCGCCGCGTGAAATTTTCGCGGCTGCGCGCCATTTTTCCGCCTCATCCCTTATCCTTTCACTCTTGAACCTTACTAAATAGTTACAAGAGCTTGGGAGGGGGGATGCCTCATGACGTCAGCCTGATTGCGTTGCTCGCGGCCGGTTTCGGTCTCGCGATGATCTTTGGTTACCTCGCGTCGCTGCTGAAAATGCCGCCGCTCGTCGGCTATCTGCTCGCCGGGATCGTGATCGGCCCCGGCACGCCCGGTTTCGTCGGCGACCTGTCGCTCGCGCAGCAGCTTGCGGAAGTCGGCGTGATGCTGCTGATGTTCGGCGTCGGCCTGCATTTCTCGCTCGGCGATCTCCTCGCGGTGCGCAAGATCGCGCTGCCGGGCGCCATCGTCCAGATCACCGTCGCGACGCTGCTCGGCGGCGGGCTCGCGCTCACGTGGGGCTGGAGCCTCGGTGCGGCGCTCGTGTTCGGGCTGGCGCTGTCGGTCGCGAGTACCGTCGTGCTGCTGCGCGCGCTCGAAGGGCGCGGGCTCGTCGAGACGGTCAACGGGCGCATCGCGGTGGGCTGGCTGGTCGTCGAGGATCTCGTGATGGTGCTCGTGCTGGTGCTGCTCCCGCCGGTGGCCGGGCTGCTCGGCGGCACGCCGCCCGGCGATACGCATGCGGCCGGCGGCAGCGTGTGGGGCACGCTCGGCGTCACGATGCTGAAGGTCGCCGCATTCATTGCACTGATGCTGGTGGTCGGCAAGCGCGTGTTCCCGCGCATTCTGTGGCTCGTCGCGCGCACCGGCTCGCGCGAGCTGTTCACGCTGTGCATGATCGCGGCCGCGGTCGGCATCGCGTTCGGCGCGGCGAAGCTGTTCGACGTGTCGTTCGCGCTCGGCGCGTTCTTCGCCGGGATGATGATGCGCGAGTCGGAATTCAGCCGGCGCGCGGCCGACGAGACGCTGCCGCTGCGCGACGCGTTCTCGGTGCTGTTCTTCATCTCGGTCGGCATGCTGTTCGACCCGAAGGTGCTGCTCGACGAGCCGCTGCACGTGATCGAGGTCGCGGCCATCGTGCTGATCGGCAAGACGGTCGCGGCCGTCGCGCTCGTGATCGCGTTCCGCTATCCGCTAAACACCGCGTTGACGGTCGGCGCGGGCCTCGCGCAGATCGGCGAATTCTCGTTCATCCTCGCGGGGCTCGGCCGTGCGCTCGGGCTGCTGTCGGCCGAAGGGCAGAGCCTGATTCTCGCGGTCGCGCTGATCTCGATCGCGATGAACACGCTGCTGTTCGCGATGATCGATCCGGCGCTCGCGTGGATTCGCAAGCATTCGGCGTTCGCGCGCAAGCTCGAGGCGCGCGACGATCCGCTCGCCGCGCTGCCGATGTCGACGCCGCAGACGCATCTGACCGGGCAGGTCGTGATCGTCGGCTACGGCAAGGTCGGCACGCGAATCGCGCATGCACTGGACGAGCGCGGGATCGCGTATGTCGTCGTCGAGCAGAATCGCGAGCTCGTCGAGAAGCTGCGTGCGGACGGCATCGCGGCCGTGTCGGGCGACGCGATCGAGCCGATCGTGCTCGTGCAGGCGCATATCGCCCGCGCCGGGATGCTGGTCGTCACGCTGCCCGACGTGTTCGACGTGCGGCAGATCGTCGAGATCTCGCGCACGCTCAACCCGGCGCTCGAGGTCGTGCTGTGCACGAACAGCGGTGACG
>NZ_BCPP01000176.1:0-9083 GCF_016586125.1 Burkholderia sp. E168m23 | reverse complement strand
ATTACAGCGGCAGCGTGTGACGGATTGCCTGCAGGCAGGCAGTCAGCAGCGGGCTCGGGATCAGGCCGAGCACGACGACCGCCAGGCCGTTCAGCACGAGGATCGTGCGCTTGCAGAAATCGCCCGAGATCGGCGTCGAATCCTGCGGGGCATCGAAGTACATCAGCTTCACGATGCGCAGGTAGTAGAACGCACCGAACAGCGACGTGATCACGGCCAGCACGGCCAGCCACGTGAGGCCCGCGTTGACGGTCGCCTCGAGCACGGCCAGCTTCGCGTAGAAGCCGACGGTCGGCGGGATGCCGGCCAGCGAGAACATCATGACCATCATCACGAACGCGAACACCGGGCTGCGCTTGTTGAGGCCCTTGAAGTCGTCGATCGTTTCCGCTTCGAAATCGCGGCGCGCGAGCAGCATCACCACGCCGAACGAGCCGAGCGTCGTGATCAGGTAGACGATCGCGTAGAACATCGCCGAGCTGTACGCGTTCGCCGGTGCCGCCGCGTCGCCCTTCACGATGCCCGCGAGCAGGCCGAGCAGCACGAAGCCCATGTTCGAGATCGCCGAGTACGCGAGCATCCGCTTGATGTTGCGCTGGACGATACCGGTGATGTTACCGACGATCAGCGACAGCGCGGCGAGGATCACGAGCGCGGTCTGCCAGTTCTGGGCGAGCGGCAGCAGGCCCATCACCAGGAAGCGCAGGCCCCATGCGAACGCGGCAACCTTCGGGCCGCCGCCGACGAACAGCGTCATCGCGGTCGGTGCGCCCTGGTAGACGTCCGGCACCCACATGTGGAACGGCACGGCGCCGAGCTTGAACGCGATACCGGCGACGATGAAGATCACGCCGAACATCAGCACGGCCGCGTCGGTGTTGCCGCCGACCGCCTTGTACACCTCACCCAGTTCGAGCGAGCCGGTCGCGCCGTAGAGCATCGAGATGCCGTACAGCACGAAGCCCGACGCGAGCGCGCCCAGCACGTAGTACTTCATCGCGGCTTCGCTCGACTGTGCGGCGTCGCGGCGCAGCGCGATGACCGCGTACAGCGACAGCGACATCAGTTCGAGGCCGAGGTACAGCGTCAGGAAGTTGTTGCCCGACACCATGACCAGCTGACCGAGCAGCGAGAACATGCCGAGCAGGAACACGTCGCCGCGGAACATGTCGCGGTCTTCGAGGTACTTGCGCGAATAGACGAGCGAGACCGCGAAACCGAACGACACGACCGCCTTCATCATGCTCGCGAACGAGTCGACGACGATCATCTTCGAGAAGAAGTAGTACGGCTGCGGGTCGAGCGCCTGGACCGCGAACCACACGCCGGCGACCACCGACGAGACGACTGCGATCAGATAGGTCAGGCGGCGACCGGAAGCACCGGCAAAGGTGTCGTTCAGCCATGCGACGACGATGGCGGCCATCACCAGCGCGTCGGGCAACAGGACATTCATAGGAGCGTTCATGATCTTGAGTTCCTCCGCTCGCGATTACTGGGCCAGCGGCAGCTTCGACTGCGCGACGTGGGAGAGGAGGTTTTCGACGGAAACGTGCATCACGTCGGTGAAAGGCTTCGGATACAGGCCCATCAGCAGCGTGAACGCGGCGAGCACGGCCAGCATCAGGAATTCGCGACGGCCGATGTCCTTCAGCTTGGCGACGTGATCGTTCGCCACCGCGCCGAAATACACGCGCTTGTACATCCACAGCGTGTAGGCCGCGCCGAGGATCAGCGTGAATGCCGCGCCGAATGCGATCCAGAAGTTGTACTGGACGGCCGCGAGAATCACCATGAACTCGCCGACGAAACCCGACGTACCCGGCAGGCCGCAGTTGGCCATCGAGAACAGCATCGCGAATGCCGCGAACTTCGGCATCACGTTCACGACGCCGCCGTAGTCGGCGATCTGGCGCGAGTGCACGCGGTCGTACAACACGCCGATGCAGAGGAACATCGCGCCCGACACGAAGCCGTGCGAGATCATCTGGATGATCGCGCCTTCGACGCCGAGCTGGTTGAAGATGAAGAAGCCGAGCGTGACGAAGCCCATGTGCGCGATCGACGAATACGCGACCAGCTTCTTCATGTCGGCCTGCACCATCGCGACGAGGCCGATGTAGATCACCGCGATCAGCGACAGCGTGATCACGACGGGTGCCAGGAAGTGGCTCGCGTCAGGCGTGATCGGCAGCGAGAAGCGCAGGAAACCGTATGCGCCGAGCTTCAGCATAATCGCAGCCAGCACGACCGAGCCGCCTGTCGGCGCTTCCACGTGCGCGTCCGGCAGCCACGTGTGCACCGGCCACATCGGCACCTTCACCGCGAACGCGAGGAAGAAGGCAATGAACAGCAAGATCTGTGGCGTCATCGCGATCTTCGCGTTCTGCCACGTCGCGAGGTCGAACGAATGCGTTTCCGTGTACAGGTAGATCAGCGCGACCAGCATCAGCAGCGAGCCGGCCAGCGTGTACAGGAAGAACTTGAATGCCGCATACACGCGGTTCGGGCCGCCCCACACGCCGATGATGATGTACATCGGGATCAGGGTCGCCTCGAAGAACACGTAGAACAGCAGGCCGTCGGCCGCCGAGAACACGCCGATCATGATCCCGGACAGGATCAGGAATGCCGCGAGGTACTGCGCGACGTTCTCGGTGATCACTTCCCATGCGGCGATCACGACGATCACCGTGATCAGCGCGGTCAGCACGACGAACCACATCGAGATGCCGTCGACGCCGAGGTGATACGCAATGTCGAAGCGTTCGATCCAGGTCGACTTCTCGACGAACTGCAGCGCGGCCGTGCTCGAGTCGAAGCCCGTGATCAACGGGATCGTGACCGCGAGGCCGAGCAGCGCGCCGATCAGCGCAACCCAGCGGGCCGTCCCCGGATTTTTGTCGTTACCTACCGCCAACACGAGGAGGCCGAAAACGATCGGCAGCCAGATCGCGGTACTGAGAATCGGAAAAGCGTGCATTAGTGTTGTCTCCCCGCCTTATTTGCCGCCGAGCGTTACAAACAGGGTCAGGAGCCCCAGCATGCCGATGATCATGGCGAACGCGTAGTGATAGATGTAACCGGATTGGAGGAAGCGGATCACGCCGGCGAACCAGCCGATGAACCGGGCGCTGCCGTTGACGAGGCCATCGATCACCACGACGTCACCCTCCTTCCACAGGCCGCGGCCGATCGCCACCGAACCGCGGGCGAACACCACTTCGTTGATCTTGTCCATGTAGTACTTGTTGTCCAGCAGCGTGTAGATCGGGCCGAACGCGCGGCGGATCGACGCCGGCAGCTCCGGACGCTTCAGGTACAGGAACCACGCGACGACCACACCGGCGAGCGCCAGCCACACCGGCAGGCCCGACACCGAGTGCAGGCCCATGCCCACCCAGCCGTGGAACTCTTCGGCCATCTCGGCGAGTGCCGGATGGTTTTCGCCGATGAAGATCACCTTGTCGAATGCGACGCCGTGCTGGAAGAAATCGCCGAACAGCATCGGGCTGATCGCGATCGCGCCGATGATCACCGACGGGATCGCCAGCAGGACCAGCGGCACCCACACGACCCACGGGGTCTCGTGCGGCTCGTGCGCGTGGTCGTCATGACCGTGGCCGTGATCGTCGTGACCGTGCGCGGCCGCCATGCCCATCGGCGATTCCGGATGCTTCGGCTTGCGGAAGCGCTCCTCGCCGTGGAACACCAGGAAGTACATGCGGAACGAGTACAGCGCCGTGACGAACACGCTCGCGACGACCGCGAAGTACGCGAAGCCCGAACCCGGCAGGTGCGACAGCTTCACCGCGTCGATGATCGAGTCCTTCGAGTAGAAGCCCGAGAAGAACGGCGTGCCAATCAGCGCGAGCGAACCGACGAGCGACGTGATCCACGTGATCGGCATGTACTTGCGCAGGCCGCCCATGTTGCGCATGTCCTGGTCGTGGTGCATGCCCATGATGACCGAGCCGGCGCCGAGGAACAGCAGCGCCTTGAAGAACGCGTGCGTCATCAGGTGGAACACGGCGACCGGGTAAGCGGACACGCCGAGCGCGACGGTCATGTAGCCGAGCTGCGACAGCGTCGAGTACGCGACCACGCGCTTGATGTCGTTCTGGACGATGCCGAGGAAGCCCATGAAGAGCGCCGTGATCGCGCCGATCACCGTGATGAACGACAGCGCGGTATCCGACAGTTCGAACAGCGGCGACATGCGCGACACCATGAAGATGCCGGCCGTCACCATCGTCGCCGCGTGAATCAGCGCCGAGATCGGGGTCGGGCCTTCCATCGAGTCCGGCAGCCACACGTGCAGCGGGAACTGGGCCGACTTACCCATCGCGCCGATGAACAGGCAGATACAGGCAACGGTCAGCAGGCCCCAGTCGGTGCCCGGGAAGTGCAGGCTCGCCAGTTCGGCGCGCTTCGCGAACACTTCGCCGTAGTTCATCGAGCCGGCGAACGCGAGCAGCAGGCCGATGCCGAGCAGGAAGCCGAAGTCGCCCACGCGGTTCACGAGGAACGCCTTCATGTTCGCGTAGATCGCGCTCTCACGCGTGAAGTAGAAGCCGATCAGCAGGTACGACACCAGACCCACCGCTTCCCAGCCGAAGAACAGCTGCAGGAAGTTGTTGCTCATCACGAGCATCAGCATCGAGAACGTGAACAGCGAGATGTACGAGAAGAAGCGCTGGTAGCCGTCTTCCTCCGCCATGTAGCCGATCGTGTACACGTGCACCATCAGCGAGACGAAGGTCACGACGACCATCATCATCGCGGTCAGCGAATCGACGAGGAAGCCGACTTCGAGCTTCAGCGAGCCGACGTTCATCCATTCGTAGACGGTCGCGTTGAAGCTCGCGCCGCCCATCACGTCGAAGAAGACTTTCGCCGACAGGAGGAACGCGATCAATACGCCGAGGATCGTGATCCGGTGTGCGCCCTTGCGCCCGACTGCGTTCCCGAACAGCCCCGCAATCAGCGAGCCGGCCAGCGGAGCGAGCGGAATCGCCAGCAGCAGGTTTTCATTGAGTGTCGTTGACATAACAGCGTAGCCTGAAATTAACCTTTGAGCTGATCGAGATCCTCGACATTGATCGTGTCGAGCTTACGGAACAGGGTCACCAGAATCGCGAGGCCGATCGCGGCTTCCGCGGCGGCGACGGTCAGCACGAAGAACACGAAGATCTGGCCGTGCACGTCGCCGAGGTAATGCGAGAACGCGACGAAGTTGGTGTTCACCGCCAGCAGCATCAGTTCGATCGACATCAGGATGATGATGACGTTGCGGCGGTTCAGGAAAATCCCGACGATCGCGATCGCGAACAGGATCGCGCCGAGCACAAGGTAGTGAGCAAGAGTCAGCATGGTTTTCTTTCCTCCGCTTAGCCGTTGGTGCCCGAACCGGCTTCGCTCTGCGCCGTTTCCGGCTGCGGCTTGTCCGCTTCCATCTTCACGAGGCGCACGCGGTCGTTGCGGCGCACCTTGACCTGATCCGACACGCGCTGGCGCTTGCTGTCCTTGCCCTTGCGTTCGGTCAGCCCGATCGCGGCAATGATCGCGACCAGCAGCACGAGGCCGGCGATTTCGAACGCGAAGATGTAGTCGGTGTAGATCACCTTGCCGATCAGGCGCGTATTCGACCAGTTGGCCATCTCGCCCGTCGCCATCGCATGCACGGTGTGCGTGTCGCCGTAACCGCGCCACAGGATCAGCGCGGTTTCGATCACGATGATCGCGCCGACCACGGTCGCCATCGGCACGAAGCGCTTGAAGTCGCGGCGCAGGTAGTCGATGTTGATGTCCAGCATCATCACGACGAACAGGAACAGCACCATCACCGCGCCCACGTAGACCAGAACCAGCAGGATCGCGAGGAACTCCGCTTCCAGCAGCATCCAGATCGCGGCGGCGTTGAAGAACGCCAGCACAAGGAAAAGCGCAGACGCCACCGGGTTGCGCGAAGTGATCACCTTCAGCCCTGATACCACCAGGAGCAGCGCGAAGATGTAGAACAGTACGGTCGTGAATTCCATGATTACCGGTTCATCGTTAGGCCATAGTCAGGCGCGGCTTGCGGAACGCCCGCACCCGTCGCGGCGGCTCGGCCCGTGCATCGTTCATGCCGGGCCGGCACTGCAAACACAATCAACGATACGGCGCGTCGGCAGCCTTCGCCGCGGCGATGTCCTTCTCGTAGCGATCGCCCACCGCGAGCAGCATTTCCTTCGTGAAATACAGGTCGCCGCGCTTTTCGCCGTGGTACTCGAGAATCTGCGTCTCGACGATCGAATCGACCGGGCAGCTCTCTTCGCAGAAACCGCAGAAGATGCACTTCGTCAGGTCGATGTCGTAGCGCGTCGTGCGGCGCGTGTTGTCCGCGCGCGTTTCCGATTCGATCGTGATCGCCAGCGCGGGGCACACGGCCTCGCACAGCTTGCACGCGATGCAGCGCTCTTCGCCGTTTTCGTAGCGGCGCAGCGCGTGCAGCCCGCGGAAACGCGGCGAAATCGGGGTCTTCTCTTCCGGGAACTGCACGGTGAACTTGCGCTTGAACGTGTAGCGACCGGTCAGCGCGAGCCCCTTCAGCAGCTCGGTCAGGAAGAAAGTCTTAAAGAAGTGTTGGATAGCCGTCATGATTTCGTCCTTACTTCACCCAGATGTTCAGCGGCGACATCATCCAGAAGCCAACCACGATCACCCAGACCACCGTGACGGGCAGGAACACCTTCCAGCCCAGACGCATGATCTGGTCGTAACGGTAGCGCGGGAACGTCGCGCGCACCCAGATGAACACCGACAGCAGCGCGAAGACCTTCAGCACCAGCCAGAAGATGCCCGGGATGAACGACAGGAATTCGAACGGTGCGTCCCAGCCGCCGAGGAACAGCGTCGCGGCCAGTGCCGAGATCACGATCATGTTGATGTACTCGGCGAGGAAGAACAGCGCGAACGCCATGCCCGAGTAATCGATCATGTGACCCGCGACGATCTCCGACTCCCCTTCCACCACGTCGAACGGGTGACGGTTCGTTTCGGCGATGCCCGAGATGAAGTAGACGACGAACGCCGGCAGCAGCGGCAGCCAGTTCCACGACAGGAAATTCACGCCGTGGCCGGCGAAGAAGCCGTGCTGTTGCGAGCCGACGATTTCCGACAGGTTCAGGCTGCCGGCCGTCATCAGCACGAGCACCAGCGCGAAGCCCATCGAGATTTCGTACGACACCATCTGCGCCGCGGCGCGCATCGCGCCGAGGAACGCGTACTTCGAGTTCGACGCCCAGCCGGCGAGAATCACCGCGTACACGCCGATCGACGAGATCGCCATCGCGTACAGCAGGCCCGCGTTCACGTTCGCGAGCACGGCTTCCGCCTGGAACGGAATCACCGCCCACACCGCGAACGCCGGCACGACCGTCATCACCGGCGCGATCAGGTACAGCCAGCGGCTGGCGGCGCTCGGCTGAATGACTTCCTTCAGCAGCAGCTTCAGCACGTCGGCGATCGGCTGCAGCAGGCCGCCGGGGCCGACGCGGTTCGGGCCGAGACGCACGTGCATCCAGCCGATCAGCTTGCGTTCCCACAGAATCAGGTACGCGACGCACAGCAGGATGACGACGGAGACGACGAGGATGCGCACGACTGCCCACACCGTCGGCCACGCGAAGCCGAGAAGCTCGGCCCCGCCCGCGTTGATCGTATCGAACAAGCTCATTTACGCCTTCTCCACCACCAGTTCACCGGACAGGCTGCCGAGCGCTGCGCCGGCAGGCGTCGCCGCCGACACGCGAACGACCGTCTCCGCAAGATTCGCGTCGCGCACGGCCGGCAACTGCACCGCACGCTCGCCCTGGCGCACGCGCACGGCGTCGCCTTCCTTCAAGCCCAGCTTGTCGAACAGCGCGGCCGGCAGGGCTGCGGCATTCGCCGCCTTCGCGGCGGCCGTCAGGTGCAGCGCACCCGCGCGGCGCACAAGTGCGTCGGCGTGATAGATCGGCACATCGGCCAGGCGCTCGAAACCGCCATTCGCGGCATTCGCCGCGGCACGGGCCGGCGCGACCGACGTCTGGTTCGACAGGCGGCCCGCGACGCCGGCGTCGCCGAGCGCGGCGAGACGCACTTCTTCCGCGGTCTCGTATTCGAAGCTCGGCAGGCCGAGCAGGCTGCCCAGCACGCGCAGGACCTTCCAGGCCGGACGCGTGTCGCCGAGCGGGCGCACGACGCCGTTGAAGCTCTGCACGGTGCCTTCCGCGTTGACGAACGTACCGGCCGTTTCCGTGAACGGCGCGACCGGCAGCAGCACGTCGGCGTAGTCGAGGCCGTGCTTGAACGGCGACATCACGACGACCATTTCAGCCTGGTTCAGCGCGGCAAGCGCCTGTGCCGGATCGGCGGTGTCGAATTCCGGTTCGACGTTCAGCAGCACATAGCCCTTGCGCGGCTGCTCGAACGCTTCGCGTGCGTTCAGGCCGCCTTCGCCCGGCAGTGCGCCGACGACGTGCGCACCGACCGTGTTCGCCGCTTCCGTCAGGAAGCCGAACGTGGCGCCGGTGTTGTCGGCGATCCACTGCGCGACGGCGTGCAGCTTCGCGAATTGCGGATGACGGACCGCGACGTTGCCGAGCAGCACCGCGCGGCGTTCGCCGTTCGCGAGCGACTGCGCGACAGCCTGGGCGGCCGGCGATGCCGTGACGCCCGCGAGCGCGTCGGGCAGCGCGACGCTGCGCAGTTGCGCGACGGCGGCGGCGATGCCGGCCAGCTCGTCGAGCCATGCGGACGGCGCGGCGACGATGCGTTGCGCGGTCGGGATCAGCGAATCGTCACCGGTCGCGTGCAGGAAATGCAGCTTCGCGCCGTTCTTCGCAGCCTGACGCAGGCGCGATGCGAACAGCGGGTGGTCGCGGCGCAGGAACGACCCGACGACGAACGCGGCGTCCACGTTCGACAGATCGGCGATCGGCATGCCGAGCCACGGCGCGCCCTGGACCGGTGCCGAGAAATCCTGCTGACGCAGACGGAAGTCGACGTTCGGCGTCTTCAGTTCGTTGGCGAGCTGCTTCACGAGGAACAGCTCTTCC
>NZ_BCPP01000175.1:0-9191 GCF_016586125.1 Burkholderia sp. E168m23 | reverse complement strand
GATCAGGCTCTCGAAGCGCGTCTCGTCGATCGGGTTGAAGCTCGGCTGGTAGGTCGAGACCCACGCGGACAGGAAGCGGTCGACGAGCTGCAGGTAGCGCGGCGCGTTCGTCACGCGCCACGCGAGCGCCGCATCGCGCATCAGGTCCATGTCCTTGAGCGCGGCCGCACTCTGGTCATAGATGCCTTCGTGCGGCAGCGTGCCCTCGGTGTGCACGCGCGCCATCGCCTTCGGCTGCTCACCGATGCGCGCGTCGACGCTGCGGATCAGCGCCTGCACGCCCGGCTCGGCCTGCGTCGTCTCGCTCGCCTGCAGCGCCGGAGCCGCGCAGAAATTCATCGCCGCGCGCGCACTGCCGGACACGCCGAGGCCGGCGGCGGCCAGCGACAGCGCTGCGACGAGCATCGGCACGTAGCGGCCCGCGCGGGTGCGCGGCCGCCTCGCTGTTGCACCATGGCCCGGAAACATCGGACGCACCATGCGGAACTCCTTCATTGGCTGGATCGCGTGTGATGTTAGCCGGATTGGCGGGCGAGCGTGAAACGGTTGGCCGGGCGGCGAACGTAAAAACCGCACGCAACCGGTGGCTGCGTGCGGTGGGTTCACGGTCGGACGCTCCGGTGCGAGACGGGCGTTATGCGTAGTCCGACATCGGCACGCACGAGCAGAACAGGTTGCGGTCGCCGTACGCGTTGTCCGCACGGCCGACCGGCGGCCAGTACTTGTTCGTGCCGAGCGACGCGACCGGGTACGCGGCCTGCTCGCGCGAGTACGCGTGCGGCCATTCGTTCGCGGTGACGACGGCCGCCGTGTGCGGCGCGTGACGCAGCGGGTTGTCCTCGCGATCGGCGCGGCCTTCCTCGACCGCGCGGATTTCCTCGCGGATCGCGATCATCGCGGCGATGAAGCGGTCGAGTTCTTCCTGCGATTCCGATTCGGTCGGCTCGACCATCAGCGTGCCCGGCACCGGGAAGCTCATCGTCGGCGCGTGGAAGCCGTAGTCCATCAGGCGCTTCGCGACGTCGTCGACGCTGATGCCGCTCGTTTCCTTGATCGGACGCAGGTCGAGAATGCACTCGTGCGCGACCAGCCCGCCCGGGCCCGAATACAGCACCGGGTAGTGCGGCGCGAGGCGCTTCGCGATGTAGTTCGCGTTGAGGATCGCGGTTTCGGTCGCGGCGGTCAGGTTCTTCGCACCCATCATCGCGATGTACATCCACGAGATCGGCAGGATCGACGCGGAGCCGTACGGCGCGGCCGATACCGCGCCGATGCCGTCTTCCGCGCGGGCGTAGCCGGTCGAGCGCTGGTTCGGCAGGAACTTCGCGAGGTGCGCGCCGACCGCGACCGGGCCGACGCCCGGGCCGCCGCCGCCGTGCGGGATGCAGAAGGTCTTGTGCAGGTTCAGGTGCGACACGTCGCCGCCGAACTGGCCCGGCGCGGTCAGGCCGACCATCGCGTTCATGTTCGCGCCGTCGACGTACACCTGGCCGCCGTGCGCATGGACGATCTCGCAGATCTCGCGGACGTTCTGCTCGAACACGCCGTGCGTCGACGGATACGTGATCATGATCGCCGCGAGGTTCGCCGAATGCTGCTCGGCCTTCGCCTTCAGGTCGGCGATGTCGACGTTGCCCTGCGCGTCGCAGGCGACGACCACGACCTTCATGCCGGCCATGTGCGCGGATGCCGGGTTCGTGCCGTGCGCGGATGCCGGGATCAGGCACACGTCGCGATGGCCTTCGCCGCGCGATGCGTGGTACGCGTGGATGATCAACAGGCCCGCGTACTCGCCCTGCGAGCCCGCGTTCGGCTGCAGCGACACGGCCGCGTAGCCGGTGGCCGCGACGAGCATTTCCTCGAGCTGATCGATCATCTCGCGGTAGCCGACGGTCTGCTCGGCCGGCGCGAACGGATGGATGCCGCCGAACTCGGGCCACGTGACGGGCAGCATTTCCGACGTCGCGTTGAGCTTCATCGTGCACGAGCCGAGCGGGATCATCGAGCGGTCGAGCGCGAGATCCTTGTCCGACAGGCTGCGCAGGTAGCGCAGCATTTCGGTTTCGGAATGGTGACGGTTGAACACGTGGTGCGTCAGGTATGCGCTCGTGCGCTCGAGGCCGGCCGGCAGCGCGGCGACGCCGGCGAGACCCGCGTCCAGCGCATCGACGGCCGGCGCGGTGCCGCCCGCGGCTTGCGCGAACACGTCGAGCAGATCGGCGAGGTCGTCGCGCGTCGTCGTTTCGTCGACCGATACGCCGACTTGCGTGTCGCTCACGCGGCGCAGGTTGATGCGCTTCGCCTTCGCGAATTGGTGGACCTGCGCGGTGCGCGCGCCGGTGTCGATCGTCAGCGTGTCGAAGAACGTGTCGTTGACGGTCACGAAGCCGAGCTGTTTCACGCCGGCCGCGAGCAGCGCCGCGATGCGGTTCACGCGCAGCGCGATCGTCTTCAGGCCGTGCGGGCCGTGGTAGACCGCGTACATGCTGGCCATGATCGCGAGCAGCGCCTGCGCGGTACACACGTTCGACGTGGCCTTCTCGCGGCGGATGTGCTGTTCGCGCGTCTGCAGCGCGAGGCGCAGCGCGGGCTTGCCCTGCGCGTCGACCGTCACGCCGACGAGGCGGCCCGGCATCTGGCGCTTGAATTCGTCACGCACGGCCAGGTAGGCGGCGTGCGGGCCGCCGAAGCCCATCGGCACGCCGAAGCGCTGCGTGTTGCCGATCGCGACGTCCGCGCCCCATTCGCCGGGCGGCGTCAGCACGGTGAGCGCGAGCAGGTCGGCCGCGACGACCACGTGGCCGCCGGCCGCGTGGATCGCGTCGGTGAGCGCGCGGTAGTCGCGCACGTCGCCGTTCACGCCCGGGTACTGCAGCAGCACGCCGAACGCGTTCGCCTGCGCCGCGTCGGCGGCCGGGCCCGTCTTGACCTCGATGCCGATCGGCAGCGCGCGCGTGCGGATCACTTCGAGCGTTTGCGGCAGCACGTCGTCGGCCACGTAGAACACGTTCGACTTCGGCTTGCCGGTGCGTTGCAGCAGCGTCATCGCTTCGGCCGCGGCCGTCGCTTCATCCAGCAGCGAGGCGTTCGAGATCGCGAGGCCCGTGAGGTCGGCCACCATCTGCTGGAAGTTCAGGAGCGCCTCGAGGCGGCCCTGGGAAATTTCGGGCTGGTACGGCGTGTAGGCCGTGTACCACGCCGGGTTTTCGAGCACGTTGCGCAGGATCACGGCCGGCGTATGCGTGTCGTGATAACCCTGGCCGATATACGAGCGGAACACCTGGTTCTTGTCCGCGAGCGCACGCAGCGCGGCGAGGGCTTCGGCCTCGCTCTTCGGCTGCGCGAACGGGCCGAGCGGCAGCGTTTCGGCGCGGCGGATCGAGGCCGGGATCACGGCGTCGATCAGGGCGGCGCGCGACGCGAAGCCGAGCGTGTCGAGCATGGCCTGCTGGCTGGCGGCGTCGGGGCCGATGTGGCGTTCGGCGAACGCGTCATGCGTTTCGAGCGCGGCGAGCGAGAGGGGCGTGCGGTTCATCAGGCGGTCCGGGTGTTCGAGCTTCATGGCGTGACTCTGGTCCCGCGCGCGCCGAGGCCGGCGCCGCGCGGTTCGGGTAGGGAAATTAGTCGATCAGCTTGCTGTAGGCGTCGGCGTCGATCAGCTTGTCGGTCGATGCGCCGGCCGCGAGCTTGATCTTGAAGAGCCACACGCCGTATGCGTCGCCGTTCACGTCTTCCGGCGAGTCAGTGGCTGCTTCGTTGACGGCGACGATCTCGCCGGACACCGGCGAGTAGATGTCGGATGCCGCCTTCACCGATTCGACGACGCCGACGGCGTCGCCCGCGTTCACCGACTTGCCGACTTCGGGCAGCTCGAGGAAGACGATGTCGCCGAGCGTGCTCTGTGCGTGATCGGTGATGCCGACCGTCAGCGTGCCGTCCGCCTCGGTGCGGATCCACTCATGTTCGTCGGTGTATTTCAGATCGGCCGGGACGTTGCTCATCGGATGCTCCTGGATAAAAGGGTGTGTTCGTTCTGCTGGCGCGCCGCCATGGCACGCCGAATAGGGTTGCGCCGGGCGCCATCTCCCGGCTTGCCGGAAGGCGGCCCCGCGGCCGCCTCTCGGTCGTTACGCAGCGAGGACCTTGCCGTTGCGCACGAACGGCAGTTTTACCACGCGCGCGGGAAGATTCTTGTCTCGAATTTGCACCTGGACGATGTCGCCGACCTGGACGGCCGCCGGCACGCGCGCGAACGCGATCGATTCCTGCATCGACGGCGAGAACGTGCCGCTCGTGATCTCGCCTTCGCCGTGCGGCGTGACGACCTTCTGGTGCGCGCGCAGCACGCCGCCCGCCTTGCCGTTTTCCTTCTGCAGGATCAGGCCGACGAATGCGGCGCGCGTGCCGTTGGCTTCGAGTGCGGCGCGGCCGACGAAGTCGCGCGGCGCGGTGAGGTCGACCGTCCAGGCGAGGCCCGCGTCGAGCGGGGAGACGGTGTCGTCCATGTCCTGGCCGTACAGGTTCATGCCGGCCTCGAGGCGCAGCGTGTCGCGCGCGCCGAGCCCGCACGGACGCACGCCGTGTTGCTGCAGCGCATTCCACAGCACTTCGACGTGCACGGCCGGGACGATCACTTCGAAGCCGTCTTCGCCGGTGTAGCCGGTGCGTGCGATGGTGAGATCGCCGAACGGCGTGCCGGCGACCTGCGCGGCGTTGAACGGCTTGAGCTCGCTGGTGGCGGCGCGGGCGGACGGCACCGTCGCCCAGACCTTTTCGCGGGCGTTCGGGCCCTGGACGGCGACGATCGCGAAGTCGCGGCGCGGCGCGATGGTCAGGCCGTAGCCGCCTTGCTCGTTCAGCTGGTTGAACCACGCGATGTCTTTCTCGGCGGTGCCGGCGTTGACGACCACGCGGAAGAATTCTTCGGTGAAGTAGTAGACGATCAGATCGTCGATGACGCCGCCCTGCGGGTTGAGCAGGCACGAGTAGAGCGCCTTGCCGGGCGTCTTGAGCTTGCCGACGTGGTTCGCGATCGCATGCTCGAAGAACGCGCGCACGCGGCTGCCGGTGAAATCGACGACGCACATGTGCGACACGTCGAACATGCCGGCGTCGGTGCGCACGGCAGCGTGTTCTTCGATCTGCGAGCCGTAGTTGACGGGCATGTCCCAGCCGCCGAAGTCGACCATGCGGGCATTGAGCGCGCGGTGCGCGGCGTTGAGCGGGGTGTGATTCAGTGCAGTCATCGAGGCCTCAGGCAAGGCGCTTGCGCGCGGATCAGAACGGCCATGTGCCGACCGCCGCGGCTGATAGCCTCGAGCGATCCGGTACATGCCCCTCTGTCCTCGATACCTGAGAGATTGCGCTGCGGGCAAAGCCCGGCGAACGCGCGCCCCTTCGGTGGGCAGCTTGCCCGCACAGCCAATGCGCTGCGGGCTACTGCCGCTCTCCAGAGTGCGGGGAGAGTAAGGTGTCCGCGCAATGCGCGGACGCGATTCCCCGACGCGGTCGGTCCTTTTGCCTGAGAGTTTGCGGGTGTGCCCCTTCGGCGGCGCAACCGGTGTCGGAACGACCCGGTCACACGCTCTCCCGACGCGTGCGGGCGACTGTACGCGAGCGGGTGGGCCTTGTCAATTTGAGCAAAAGAATGTCGCTTCGCGACAAGCGGCGGCGGCCGGCGCCGCCGCTTTTCTCCGCACCGGCGGGCGTCGGCGCGTTACTCGCCGATCGCGCGCGCGGCCGTGTCGAGTTCCTGATTCAGCACACGCTGCTCGTCGCCGGACAGGCCGCCGTTGTGCTGGGCCGACATGTCGTTCGCTTCCTGGCGGATCACGTCGAGACGGTGGTGCAGCTGCGCACCGTAGGGCGGCGGGTAGTAGCCGCCGTTCACACGGGCGTCGATGCGGCGATGCAGGTTGTCGATCCGGCCCTGGACCTCCTGCATGCGGTCGTTCGCGACGACCTGCGGGTTCGGTCGCGACGGCGGAGGCGCCTGCCGGGCCGGCCGCTGCGGCTGCACGATACAGGCCGCGAGCGAGGAAACCAGGACGCAGCATGCCGCTGCGCGAATCAACCGTTGCATCACATTCTCCTGACGGATAAGTGTCGAATCGACTTTTTGAGAAACGCGTCAGACCGGACGACCGCTGACTTTCGTTCCCGCACCATTTGTAACGGAATGTTCGGGGCCGTGGCCGCGGGGCGGCGTGGCGGTAGACACAAGCGCCGCCGGTGCCGATGCCTGGCGGCGTGGCGCGGAGGGTGGCCGGGTCGGCACCGACCCGGCCGGCGGTCGTCAGACCGTGCGGCGCACGAACGGCACCCGGCGGCCGTCGTGTTCGCTCTGCGCGGCGAGCTCGATGATCGTCATCACGTCGACCGCGTCCTGCGCGGTGACGGGAAACGGCGCGCCATCACGGATCGACGCGGCGAGCGCGCGGTAGAACTCCGCGTACTGGCCGTCGAGCGTCGGCACCGGCCGCTCGAGCTCGACGTCGCCGTCGAGCACGCGCAGCAGGCCGGGCGGATTGCCGCCGCCGAATTCGACGTCGTCCGCGGTGAGGCCGGCCTTGAGCTGGTCTTCCTGCGTGTCGAGCCCGAACTTCTGGTAGCTGCCGCGCGTGCCGTGCAGCGTGAAGCGCGCGGGCTCGATCGCCGACAGCGCGCTCGCGTGCAGCGCGACGTCCTTGTCCGGATAGCCGAGCAGCAGGTGCACGAAATCGGGCGCCGTGCCGTTGTCGCGGCGCGTCTTGACGGTGGCGCTCACCGTTTCCGGCGTGCCGAACAGCGCGAGCGCCTGGTCGATCAGGTGCGGGCCGAGGTCGAGCAGCAGGCCGCCGCCGCGGGCCGGCTCCTCGCGCCAGCGCGTGCGCGGCGTCGGCCGGAAGCGGTCGAAGTGCGACGCGAAGTAGGTGAGGCGGCCCAACTCGCCCGATTCGACGATCCGGCGCACGGTGAGGAAATCGCCGTCCCAGCGGCGGTTGTGGAACGGCGCGAACAGCCGGCTGCGCGCGTTCGCGAGCCGCGCGAGGGCGAGCGCCTCGTCGGCGGTGAGCGTGACGGGCTTGTCGACGACCACGTGGCGGCCGGCTTCGAGCACCTGACGCGCGAGCGTGAAATGGGTGTCGTTCGGCGTGGCGATCACCACGCATTCGATGTCATCGAGGCCGAGCAGCGTGTCGAGATCAGGGACGACGCGCGCGCCCGGATACGCGGCCTGCGCGCGATCGGGCTGACCCGTCGCGATCGCGGCGACTTCGGTGCGGCCGCTCGTGGCGATCACCGGCGCGTGGAACGTCGCGCCGGCGAAACCGAAACCCATCAAACCAATCCTGAGCAATGACGACATGGCAATTCCTGGCTGCGAAGGAAACTAAAGGATGGCGCGCCGGAGCGGCGCGAGGACGACCGGCTATTTTGGCATGGCGCCGCTGCTTGCACAGACGCGTCGGGCGAAATGCACGAAGCGAGGCGGCGCTTGCGCGGGGAAGGCTGGCATTTTGCGCGGGGTCGTGCGCCGTGCCGCGGTATGGTTGGCTGGTTTGCGGCTCGCGGCTCGCGGCTCGCGGCTCGCGGCTCGCGGCTCCCGGCTCCCGGCTCCCGGCTCCCGGCTCGCGGCTCCCGGCTCCCAACCCCCGGCAAGCCGTGGCGGCAGTCAGCCCCCGAACGCGCCCCATCATCCGCCCGGCCGCTGCCTCACGGCGGCCGCGACCTGCGCGGCCCACACCGCGCACGCGGCTGCGCCGGGATGGAAGCCGTCGGCGGCCATCAAATGGCGTTCGAGCGGCAGGTCGACCCGCAGGAACGTGCAGTGCGGTTGCGCGCCGGCCCAGCCGGTGAGCGCCGCGTTGAGCCGCTTCGCGCGCCGCCCCAGATACCACGCGAGCGGCTGCGGCAGCGCCGGGAAGCGCTCCATCGGCGGCACCGCCGACAGGATCGCGTGCCCGACCTGGAAACGCTCGGCGAGCAGCCGCACCAGCTCGGCCTGCTGCGCGAGCCAGCGAGCGGGCGACACGCCTCCCGTCACGTCGTTGACGCCGAGCGACGTCACGGCCACGTCGAACGGCTCGGCCGGCTCCGCGGCGAGCCAGTCGACCAGCTCCCGCGTGGTCAGGCCGGTGCGTGCGAGCAGTTTCCAGCGCACGCGGTGCGTGGCCGCCAGCGCGTTCGCCAGTTGCCCGGCGAGCGCATCGTGCTGCGTCGCGACCCCGACGCCCGCGGCGGCCGAATCGCCGACCACCAGCACGCGCAGCGGTGGGCCGTCGCCGGCCACGCCGTCGCGCGGGCCGGCCGCCTCGGGCAGCCGCGGCGTGACGCGGCGCACGTAGCGCCCTTGTGCGAACAGCAGCGGGCCGAGGGCAGCGGTGGCGAACGGGTATCCCATGAGGTCGATCCTGCGGTGGTTGAAACGCATTGAAGCGAGGGCGGCGCGGGTGGCGTCGGGGAGTGCATATTGTGTCCGATCGCAGCGCGAACAGGGCCAGATTGGCCGAGCGGACAGCCACGACCACGCCGAACGGACAGGGGGCGCCCGCCCGGCAAGCCCGCGCGCCCCCGTCCGGCGGCGTGCCCGAAATACGCGCCGCCGACGTGTTAACATGCGCGTCCTGCCCCGCGTGTCCGCCTGCTTCGCCAGCCTGCCGCGCACGGCATCCTCCCGGCGTCCGCCGTCAACCAGCAACACCATCCGCCATCATGTCCGCAGGCCTCAATCCCGCTCAGAACGAAGCGGTGCGCTATCTCGACGGTCCCTGTCTCGTGCTCGCCGGCGCGGGCAGCGGCAAGACACGCGTGATCACGCAGAAGATCGCGCACCTGATCGAAGCGAAGGGCTTCGAGCCGCGCCATATCGCCGCCGTCACGTTCACGAACAAGGCGGCCGCCGAAATGCGCGAGCGCGTGTCGAAGCTGCTGGAAGGCAAGACGCTCACCACGCCGGGCAAGGAAGGCCGCAAGGTGCCCGTCAACCAGCTCACCGTCTGCACGTTCCACTCGCTGGGCGTGCAGATCCTGCGCCAGGAGGCCGAGCACGTCGGCCTGAAGCCGCAGTTCTCGATCATGGATTCGGACGACTGCTTCGGGATGATCCAGGAGCAGCTCGGCACCACCGACAAAGGGCTGATCCGCAAGATCCAGAGCATTATCTCGCTGTGGAAGAACGGCCTGATCATGCCCGACGAGGCGATGGCGAT
>NZ_BCPP01000174.1:0-9197 GCF_016586125.1 Burkholderia sp. E168m23 | reverse complement strand
GGCGGCGGATGGGCGGAAGGTTACATCAGCACGATATCGTACTGCTCCTGGCTCAGATTCGACTCCACCTGCAGCGACACCGGCTTGCCGATGAAGTCGATCAGCATCGCCAGATGCTGCGACTCCTCGTCGAGGAAAAGGTCGATCACCTGCTGCGCGGCGATCACGCGAAACTCACGTGGATTGAACTGCCGCGACTCGCGCAGGATTTCGCGCAGGATGTCGTAGCACACGGTGCGCGACGTCTTCACCTGGCCCTTGCCCTGGCAGGTCGGGCACGGTTCGCACAGCACGTGCGCGAGCGATTCGCGCGTGCGTTTGCGGGTCATCTCGACGAGCCCGAGCTGCGAGAAACCGTTGACCGTCACGCGCGTGCGGTCGCGCGACAGCGCCTTCTTCAGCTCGGACAGCACCGCGTCGCGATGCTCGGCGTTCTCCATGTCGATGAAGTCGATGATGATGATCCCGCCGAGGTTGCGCAGCCGCAGTTGCCGCGCGATCGTATGCGCGGCCTCGAGGTTGGTCTTGAAGATCGTGTCGTCGAAGTTGCGCGCGCCGACATAGCCGCCCGTGTTCACGTCGATCGTCGTCATCGCCTCGGTCTGGTCGATCATCAGGTAACCGCCCGACTTCAGGTCGACGCGGCGCGACAGCGCGCGCTGGATCTCCGTCTCGATGTTGTACAGGTCGAACAGCGGCCGCTCGCCCGTGTAGTGATGCAGCTTCGGGCTCACGGCCGGCGTGAATTCGCCCGCGAAT
This sequence comes from Burkholderia sp. E168m23, assembly GCF_016586125.1. Classification (NCBI taxonomy): domain Bacteria; kingdom Pseudomonadati; phylum Pseudomonadota; class Betaproteobacteria; order Burkholderiales; family Burkholderiaceae; genus Burkholderia; species Burkholderia sp. E168m23. The sequence continues at coordinate 8,438 of NZ_BCPP01000174.1, read as the reverse complement.
TCCGACAGGCGCTGGTACGTCTCGCGCGAGTCGACCTGGATGCGCGTCGTGTCGTCGTTCGCGAAATCGCGCAGCACGCGCTGCGCGAGATCGAGATCCTGATACAGCAGACTCGTCGCCGGTAGACGCTGCGCTTGTGCGACGATCGTCGCCCAGGTCTTGCGCAGGTACGTGACGTCGCCGGCCAGTTCGTCGGAGGTCGCATCCTCGGCGATCGTGCGCACGATGTAGCCGCCTTTCTCGTCCGGCGGGATCACGGCCGTCAGGCGCGCGCGCACGGCCTCGCGCTCGGCCTCGCTCTCGATTTTCTGCGAGATGCCGATATGCGGCTCCTGCGGCAGGTAGACGAGCGTGCGCCCCGCGATACTGACCTGCGTCGACAGCCGCGCGCCCTTCGTGCCGATCGGGTCCTTGATCACCTGGACCATCAGCGTCTGGCCCTCGAACACGATCTTCTCGATCGGCTGGTGCGGCGCGCCCGACTGCGGCTCGCCCGCGAGGCGCGGATGCCAGATGTCGGCGACGTGCAGGAACGCCGCGCGTTCGAGGCCGATGTCGATGAACGCCGACTGCATGCCGGGCAGCACGCGCACGACCTTGCCGAGATAGATGTTGCCGACCCGCCCGCGCGACAGCGTGCGCTCGACGTGAAGCTCCTGCACCGCACCTTGCTGGACGAGTGCGACGCGCGTTTCCTGCGGCGTGAGGTTGATCAGGATTTCTTCGTTCATGGTGCGGTTCAGAAGGCGACGCGTGCGGTACGCAGCAGCGCGGCAGTCTCAAAAAGGGGCAGACCCATGATACCTGAATGGGACCCGTCGATTCGCTCGATGAATTCGGCCGCGCGGCCCTGGATCGCGTACGCGCCGGCCTTGCCGAACGGCTCGCCGGTTTCGACGTAGCGCACGTATGCGTCGCGCGGTGCGTTCGAAAAGCGTACCGACGAGCGCGACAGCGCGGGCGGCAGCAGTTCGCCGTCGGCACCGATCACGGCGACGGCGGTCAGGACTTCGTGTTCGCGGCCCGCGAGGCGGGTGAGCATCGCGAGCGCATCGTCGGCGTCGGCCGGCTTGCCGAGGATCGCGCCGTCGATCGTCACCGTGGTGTCCGCAACGAGCACCGGCGCGGCCGGTTTGCCGCTCGCGACGAGACGCGCACGCGCGGCCTCGGCCTTCGCGACGGTCACGCGCCGCACGTACGCGTCGGCGGCTTCGCCGGGCAGTTCGGCTTCGAGCGCCTCGGCGTCCTCGTCGGGGCGCGGCAGCAGCAGCTCGAAGCGTACGCCGATCTGCAGCAGCAGCTCCTGGCGGCGGGGGCTTTGCGAAGCGAGGTAAAGGATCGGGAAAAGCGCGGGGGACGTGCTGGACGGCATGGTGTCGTTATCTCGTTGAGCGCGCCCGGCGCGCGTCTCGAGGACGACACGTCATGCGCGGTGGTAGGGGTGATTCTGCGTGATGCTCCACGCCCGGTAAAGCTGTTCGGCGAGCAGCACGCGCACCATGCCGTGCGGCAGCGTCATGCTCGAGATGCGCAGCAGCACGTCGGCGCGTGCTTTCAGGTCCGGATCGAGCCCGTCGGCGCCGCCGATCACGAACGCGACGTCGCGGCCGTCCTGCTGCCAGCCGGGCAGCGCCTGCGCGAGCTGCATCGTGGTCCAGTCGCGGCCGCGCTCGTCGAGCGCGACGAGGCGCGCGCCCTTCGGCAGCGCGGCCTCGATCTTCTGCCGCTCGGCGGCCATCACGCTTTCGGCGCTGCGGCCGCCCGAACGCAGTTCAGGCTTGATTTCGCGCAACTCGATGCGCAGTTCGGGCGGCATCCGCTTCGTGTATTCGTCGAAGCCGGATGCGATCCAGCCGGGCATCTTGTGACCGACCGCGAGGATGAAAAGCTTCATCGACAGACGCGTGACGGCTCAACGGCGGCGGGCGGCCGTCTTGCGCGCCGGGCGTGCGGGCGCTTCTTCCTCTTCCTCGTCGTCTTCGCTCGCCGTGGCGAAGCCATTGCCCTTGCCGCCGCCCAGCTTCATCCGCACGGGCTTGTCGCCCCAGATTTCCTCGAGGTTGTAGTACTGGCGCAGCGCCGGTTGCAGGATGTGCACGACCGCGTCGCCGCAGTCGACCAGCACCCATTCGCCGGTGTCCTCGCCTTCGGAGCTGACGACGTCGCCGCCGGCTTCCTTGACCTTGTCGCGCACGTTCGACGCGAGCGCCTTGGTCTGGCGGTTGGAGGTGCCCGAGGCGACGACCACGCGGTCGAACAGTTCGGTCAGGTGGCTGGTGTTGAACACCTTGATGTCTTGCGCCTTGACGTCTTCGAGGGCGTCGACGATCACGCGCTGCAGTTTGCGAATATCCATGGATTCAGGAATGGTAGAGGCGATGTTGAAGAATATAGGCCCATACGGCGGCCGGCACATGTTCGGCCGATGCGTGGGGCATTTGCGCATGGCGTGCGATGCATTCGCGCAGGTGCGCGCGGATGTCGGTCGCGGCGATGTCGAACGAAAGGGTCGTATCGATCAGCAGGCGGCCTGCCGGCGTGGCCTTGAGCACGTCGGCGCCGGCCTGCCGCGCGGCGATTTCCCGCGCGACGTCCGGCGGCGCCGCGCCGAGCTCGAAGCCCGGGCGCGTCGACACGCCGATGTGCGCGTAGTCGAACAGCGTGCGCCAGTCGCGCCACGTATCGAGGCGCACGAGCTGGTCGGCGCCGATCAGCAGCGACAGCGATGCATCCGGGCCGATCCGCTCGCGCCAGCGCGCGAGCGTCTCGACCGTGTAGGTCGGGCCGGTGTGCTCGATCTCGTCGGTGGCGACGGTCACGGTCACGCCCGGCAGCACAAGCGAATCCGCCGCCGCGCGCGTCATCGCGAGCCGGTGCTCGGCGGCCGACACGTCGCGCTTCTGGTACGGCTGCCCGGCGGGCAGCAGCACGAGTTCGGTCAGGTCGAGCAGTTCGGCGAACCGGCGCGCGAGCGCGAGATGGCCGTCGTGGATCGGGTCGAAGGTACCGCCCAGCAAGCCGATACGACGCGGCAGCGGGGCGGGGCGGGCGGTGGTGTCCAGAAACGCGTCCTTTCGTTGGGGCAGCGGCACGCGCGGGCTCAGACCCAGTCGCGCGGCACGAGGAAGTCGCTATAGAGGCGCGCTTCCGGCGAACCCGGCTCGGGTTGCCAGTTGTAGCGCCAGTTCGCGACCGGCGGCATCGACATCAGGATCGACTCGGTCCGGCCGCCGCTTTGCAGGCCGAACAGCGTGCCGCGGTCGAACACGAGGTTGAATTCGACGTAGCGGCCGCGGCGGTAGGCCTGGAAGTCGCGCTCGCGCTCGCCGTACGGCAGCTCGGTGCGGCGCTCGACGATCGGCAGGTAAGCGTTCAGGAACGCATCGCCGACGCTTTGCATCAGGTCAAACGAGCGTTCGAAACCGGGCTCCGAGAAGTCGTCGAAGAAGATCCCGCCGATGCCGCGCGTCTCGTTGCGGTGCTTCAGGAAGAAATATTCGTCGCACCATTGCTTGAAGCGCGGGTAGAGCTCGGCGCCGAACGGGTCGAGCGCGTCCTTGCAGGTCTGGTGGAAATGCCGCGCGTCGTCCTCGAAGCCGTAAACCGGTGTCAGATCCATGCCGCCGCCGAACCAGAACACGGGCGCCTCGCCCGGTTTCGTCGCGATCAGCATCCGCACGTTCATGTGGACGGTCGGGCAGTACGGATTGCGCGGGTGCAGCACCAGCGACACGCCGAGCGCCTCGAAGCCGCGGCCCGCGAGCTGCGGGCGCGCCGCGCTCGCCGACGGCGGCAGCGCGTCGCCCGCGACGTCGGAAAAGCCGATTCCCGCGCGTTCGAACACGCGGCCGCCTTCGAGAATCCGCGTGCAGCCGCCGCCGCGCAGGCGTTCGGCCGGCCCGCGCTGCCACGTGTCGGTCGCGAGCGGCGTGCCGTCGAGCGCGCCGAGCGCGTCGGCGATCCGGGTCTGCAGGCTCTGGAGGTACGTGCGCACACGCGCCACGTCGTAGGTCGAATCGGTCATGTCTGGACTGGCGGCCCCCGCCTGACGCGGGGGCCGTAAAAAAAGCATCTGCCGGGCATTCTATCGAACCCCGGCAGAGGGGCCGCCGCCGCGCGGGCGCGGGGCGGCGATTGCGACGTCACGTGCTCTTGCGGTTGAGCGCGCGAAAGCCGATGTCGCGGCGGTACTGCATGCCTTCGAAATTGATCTGGTTGATCGTGTCGTACGCATGCTGCTGCGCTTCGCGCACCGAATCGGCGAGGCCGACCACGCACAGCACGCGACCGCCCGACGTCACGAGCTTGTCGCCGTCGGCGAGCGTCGTGCCCGCATGGAACGTCACGGCCTGTTCGGTTTCGGCCGGGATGCCGTTGATGCGGTCGCCCTTGCGCGGCGCGTCCGGGTAGCCGTGCGCGGCGAGCACGACGCCCAGCGCGGTGCGGCGATCCCAGTCGAGCTCGACCGTGTCGAGCGTGCCTGCGATCGCCTGCTCGACGACCTTCGAGAAATCGCTCTTCAGGCGCGCCATGATCGGCTGCGTTTCCGGGTCGCCCATCCGGCAGTTGAACTCGAGCGTGCGCGGATTGCCGTCCTTGTCGATCATCAGGCCCGCGTACAGGAAGCCCGTGAAGCGGATGCCGTCCTTCTCCATCCCGCGCACGGTTGGCATGATGATCTCGCGCATCACGCGTGCATGCATCTGCGGCGTGACGATCGGCGCGGGCGAATACGCGCCCATGCCGCCGGTGTTCGGGCCGCGATCCTCGTCGAGCAGGCGCTTGTGGTCCTGGCTGGAAGCCAGCGCCAGCGCGTGCTTGCCGTCGACCATCACGATGAAGCTGGCTTCCTCGCCATCGAGGAATTCCTCGATCACGACGCGCGCGCCGGCATCGCCGAGCTTGTTGCCCGACAGCATCATGTCGACGGCCGCATGCGCTTCTTCGAGCGTCATCGCGACGACGACGCCCTTGCCGGCCGCGAGGCCGTCGGCCTTCACGACGATCGGCGCGCCCTTCGCGTCGATGTACGCGTGGGCGGCGGCCGCATCGGAGAAGGTTTCGTAGTCGGCGGTCGGAATGTTGTGGCGCTTCATGAACGCCTTCGCGAAATCCTTCGAGCTTTCGAGCTGCGCGGCTTCGCGGGTCGGGCCGAATACCTTCAGGCCGCGTGCGCGGAACAGGTTGACGATGCCGGCCGCGAGCGGCGCTTCCGGCCCGACGAGCGTGAACGCGACGCCTTCGCGCTCCGCGAAATCGGCGAGTTCGTCGAGCGCCGTGATGTCGACGTTCTTCAGACGCTCGTCCTGCGCCGTGCCGCCATTGCCGGGCGCGACGTAGACCATCTGGACGCGCGGCGATTGCGCGAGCTTCCACGCCAGCGCATGTTCGCGGCCGCCGGAACCGACGACGAGTAGTTTCATGGGATTCCCCGCAGACTAGAAAACAGGGCGGCCGGCACGCTCAGGCGCGCCGGCCGCGAAATCGGTCGGGCCGCCGTCGCAACGCTGCGCGCGGCGGCCGGCATCTCATTCCTCGACGATGACGGCGTTTGTATACACGTCCTGCACGTCGTCGAGGTTCTCGAGCGCGTCCAGGAGCTTCTGCATCTTCGCCGCGTCGTCGCCGGTGAATTCGACTTCGTTCTGCGGCTTCATCGTCACTTCGGCGAGTTCGGCCTTGAAGCCGGCGGCTTCGAGCGCGTCCTTCACCGCGGAAAACGCCTGCCAGTCGCACAGCACCTCGATCGAGCCGTCGTCGTTCGTGTTCACGTCGTTCGCGCCGGCTTCGAGCGCGGCTTCCATCAGCGCGTCTTCCGACGTGCCGGGCGCGAACAGGAACTGGCCGACGTGATCGAACATGAACGCGACGGAGCCGTCGGTGCCCATGTTCCCGCCGAACTTCGAGAATGCGTGGCGCACTTCCGCGACCGTGCGGGTGCGATTGTCGGTCAGCGTGTCGACGATGATCGCCGCGCCGCTGATGCCGTAGCCTTCGTAACGGATTTCTTCGTAGTTCGCGCCGTCCGCGCCGCCGACGCCGCGATCGATCGCACGCTTGACGTTGTCCTTCGGCATGTTCGCGTCGGCTGCCTTGTCGACCGCGAGACGCAGGCGCGGGTTCGAGTTGACGTCGCCGCCGCCGAGGCGCGCCGCGACCTGGATTTCCTTGATCAGGCGGGTCCAGATCTTGCCGCGCTTCGCGTCGGCCGCAGCCTTCTTATGCTTGATGTTGGCCCATTTCGAATGACCAGCCATACCTTTCTCCGTGCCCGGGCGCGCAGCGCGGGCGATTGTTTCAGTGTGTCGTTGAATCGGCGGCCGTTTCGGCGGGCATGAAGCCGCGGGGCCGCGCGTGTCGAGTGGATCGTGATTTTATCACGCGGCGACCGCCGCTTCGGGGCCGCCGCGCATGGCCGAACGGCCGGGGCGGCCGTCGCGGCGCGCCGGGACGCGCGGCATGGCGGCGCCCGACGCCCGGTGCGCTCAGTTCTTGGTGCCGAACAGGCGGTCGCCGGCGTCGCCCAGGCCCGGCACGATGTACGCGTGTTCGTTCAGATGCGAGTCGAGCGACGCGACGAACAGCTTCACGTCGGGGTGCGCGTCCTGGAACACCTGCACGCCCTCGGGCGCGGCGACCAGCGCGACGAACATGATGTTCGCGGCCGGCACGTTGCGGCGCTTGAGCACGTCGACCGCATGCACGGCCGAATAGCCGGTCGCGACCATCGGGTCGCACAGGATGAAGATGCGGTCTTCCAGGTCCGGCAGGCGCACCAGGTATTCGACCGGACGGTGGTCCTCGGCGCGGTACACGCCGATGTGGCCGACGCGCGCGGACGGCACCAGGTCGAGCAGGCCGTCCGACATCCCGATGCCCGCGCGCAGCACGGGCACGATCGCGAGCTTCTTGCCGGCGATCACCGGCGCGTCGACCGCCACCAGCGGGGTTTCGACCCGCTTGGTCGTGATCGGCAGGTTGCGGGTGATCTCATAGCCCATCAGCAGCGTGATCTCGCGCAGCAGTTCGCGGAACGTGCGCGTGGACGTGTCCTTGTCGCGCATGTGCGTGAGCTTGTGCTGGATCAGCGGGTGATCGGTGATGAAGAGGTTCGGGAAACGGCTGTCCTGTTTCATGACGGGGTGCCTTGGCGGCAAAAGGGGATCGGGGGCGGCGGCGGCCATGAGCCGGCCGCCGCTCATGGCCGCAATTTTACCAAGGCGCGCCGCGCGATCCGGATATTATCGACGTCTCACGACAATCCGCGTGCCGCGCACGCCCGTTTGCCCGCCGCCGGCGGCCACGCGGGCCCGTGCCGGCACGCGCGCCACCAGGGAAACGACGATGGATCTCGGCATCGAAGGAAAGACCGCGCTCGTGTGCGCGGCCAGCAAGGGCCTCGGGCGCGGCTGCGCGGAAGCGCTGGCCGCCGAGGGCGTGAACCTCGTGATCGTCGCGCGCACGCGCGACACACTGGAGGAAACCGCGGAAGAGATCCGCGCCGGCGCGAACGTGTCGGTCACGGCGGTCGCGTGCGACATCACGACGCCGGACGGCCGCGCGGCCGCGCTCGCCGCGTGCCCGCAGCCGGACATTCTCGTGACGAATGCCGGCGGCCCGCCGCCCGGCGACTTCCGCGACTTCTCGCACGGCGACTGGATCCGTGCGCTCGAGTCGAACATGCTGACGCCGATCGAGCTGATCCGCGCGACCCTCGACGGGATGATCGGCCGCGGCTTCGGCCGGATCGTCAACATCACGAGTTCGGCCGTGAAGGCGCCGATCGACGTGCTCGCGCTGTCGAACGGCGCCCGCTCGGGGCTGACCGGCTTCGTCGCGGGGCTGTCGCGCAAGGTCGCGGGGCAGGGCGTGACGATCAACAACCTGCTGCCGGGGCTGTTCGACACCGACCGGATCGCGACCACGCTCGCCGCGTCGGCGCAGGCGCAGGGCGTGACGGTCGACGAGATGCGCGCGCGGCGCACCAGGGACATCCCGGCCGGGCGCCTCGGCACGCGCGCCGAGTTCGGCGCGGCCTGCGCGTTCCTGTGCAGCGTGCACGCCGGCTACATTACCGGGCAGAACTGGTTGCTCGACGGCGGCGCGTATCCGGGTACGTTCTGACCCGCGCTTTTCGCTTCACGACGACAACAACCGAACGACGAAGGAACTGGAGATGAGCAAACCCCGCATCGCACTGATTGCGCACGACGCGAAGAAGGACGAGATCGTCGCGCTCGCGGGCCAGTATCGCGAGACGCTCGCGCAATGCCGGCTGGTCGCGACCGGCACGACGGGCGGCCGTATCGCCGCCGCGCACGGGCTCGAGGTCGAGCGCAAGCTGTCGGGGCCGCTCGGCGGCGACCTGCAGATCGGTGCGGAACTCGCCGACGGCCGCGTCGACATCGTCGTGTTCCTGCGCGACCCGATGACCGCAC